>CAYNRO010000009.1:0-14099 GCA_964399845.1 uncultured Candidatus Saccharibacteria bacterium
TTTACTAGTTTACTAGAACCAGGTTCTAGTACCAGGTTCTAGTACCAGGTTCTAGCAAACTGATAATATAACCTTAAATTACTATGAATAGAAAAAAATTTCTTTTACTTATTATATTTTTTGTAATCTTTATCGGTTTTGGAGCTTTTTTCAGTTTAATCAGTTTAATGACTGATTGGCTTTGGTTTAAGGAAATTGGATTTGAAAATGTTTTCACAACGATTTTAAAAGCTAAAATTGGTTTGGGTTTAATAACGGGATTTATTACAGCTGCATTAATTTATATAAATTTAAAAATAGCTTTTCGTCTGACACGCAATAAACCAATTTTAATCAAAACCAGAGAGAATCCTGCGCCAATAAATTTAGAAAAACATATTAACAAATTAGCAATCTTGTTTTCTTTAATTGTTGGATTCTTCACAGGATTGGCAGGCTCTGTTAGCTGGGAAGTGTTTCTTAAATACTTGAATTCTACTTCTTTCGGAATTTTAGATCCGATTTTCAATAGAGATATTTCTTTTTATTTTTTCACTCTGCCGTTTTTAGAAACAGTCATGGGCTTTTTGCTTTGGATTGTTTTAATTTCTTTTATGGCATCAGTTCTAATTTATTTTAGTAAAGGGGAATTCGCTTTTCTCAATCAAAAGCTTAGGCCGATTCGTTATTCTTCTGAAGGCAAAGTCATCAAGGAAGAAATAGGCAGAGGACCCAAAACACATATTTTATTAATGTTTTCCTTTCTATTTTTAATAATAGCTATCAAGACATATTTTATTAAAATTCCAAATCTTCTTTATTCTCATACAGGTCCATTTACAGGAGCAAGTTTTACAGACATCAATGCGTCTTTGCCAGTCCTTAAAGTATTAAGCTTTATTTTAGTAGCCGCGGCACTAATATGCTTGGTGAGCATATTCAGAAAAACCTATCGTATGTTAACAGGGGTTATAGCCATCTATTTTATTGTTGTGGTTCTGGGTTTATGGATTTATCCTGTAATTCTTCAGGAATTTATAGTTAAGCCCAACGAATTAGTTAAAGAAACCCCGTATATTATTAATAATATTGCCTTTACCCAAAAAGCGTTTAAACTTGATGAGATTGAAGAAAAAGACTTAACGGGAGAGATTGCGTTAACTATGGAGGATATTGAGAACAACCAGACAACGATTAAGAATATTCGACTTTGGGATAGAGAGCCCCTTCTGGACACTTTCGGACAATTACAGGAGATAAGGACTTATTATGATTTTAATTCCATAGACAATGATCGCTATATGATTGATGGGGAATACCGTCAGACGCTTTTGTCTCCACGTGAATTAAATCCTGAAAATTTGCCTAACAAAAATTTCATAAACGAACGATTATCTTTTACCCATGGTTATGGGTTAACATTAAGTCCGGTTAACGAAGTGACCAAAGAAGGTCTGCCTGTTTTGTTCATTAAGGATTTGCCACCAGTATCAACAACAGAATCGTTGAGCATAACTCGTCCAGAAATATATTTTGGAAAACTTACGTCAGATTATGTCGTTGTCAAAACTAAAGCCAAAGAATTTGATTATCCTGCGGGCGAAGAAAATGTATTCAGTGACTATGAAGGACAAGGAGGCGTGCCAATAGATTCATTTTTTAAAAAAGTGTTGATGGCAATCAGGTTTAAAGAATTTAAACTTTTGCTCTCAGATGACATAACTTCTGAAAGCAGAATAATGTATTACAGGAATATTCAAGAGAGAGTTAGCAAAGTTTTACCTTTCTTGAAACTAGATAAGGATCCTTATTTGGTAATTACTGACCAAGGCAATTTAAAATGGATTCAGGATGCATATACTTTTAGCAGTTTGTACCCTTATTCTGAAAAGATTGAGGGCCTGGGACAAATAAACTATATTAGAAATTCAGTTAAAGTAGTAGTTAATGCTTACGACGGGAAAATGCAATTCTATGTTTCAGAACCAGGAGATCCTTTGATTCAAACATATTCTAAAATTTTCGAAAACACTTTTTTGTCTCTTAATGAAATGCCAGACACTTTAAAAGTCCATTTGCGTTACCCAGAAGACATTTTCGCGTTTCAGACTGCTCTTTATGCCACTTATCATATGGAGGAACCACAGATTTTTTACAACAAAGAGGATAAATGGCAAATTCCGCAAATAGCAGAAAATTTAGAAGACCCTGTGGAACGTCATATTATAATGAAATTGCCGGGAGAAGAAAAAGAAGAATTTATTTTAATGATTCCATTTACGCCTCAAGGCAAAAATAATTTATCAGCCTGGATGGTGGCTCGTTCAGATGGAAGCAACTATGGCAAACTTGCAGTTTATCGTTTTCCAAAACAGAAATTAGTTTTTGGACCCAGTCAGATTATTAATAGAATGAACCAAGACCCAGAAATCTCTAGACAAATTTCCCTTTGGGACCAACGTGGTTCTGAAGTTAATCTTGGCCAGTTATTGGTTATTCCTATAGAAGAATCTCTTTTATATGTTAGACCTCTATATATCAGAGCAGAAGGAGGAAAAATACCAGAACTCAAAAGAGTTATAGTGGTTTCTGAAAGCCGAATTGCAATGGAAGAAACCTTAGAAGTAGCGCTGAATAAAATTTTCGAAGGAGAGACAAGCAAATCAGCAGAAGAAACAGAAAGTCCTTCTGTGACCAAAGAAGAACTTATTTCTCAAGCGAATCAGTATTACGAACAAGCGTTGCAAGCGCAGCAACAGGGTGATTGGGCTCTTTATGGGCAAAAGATTAAACAATTAGGCGAGATTCTTGAGCAATTGAAGTAAGCTTGTAAAAATTTAAGTTCTATTAGCGTAATCGTGAAAGCAACTGTGGAGGTCAAACCTCCACAGTTTTTTATTTACAATTTTTTGACAAGTTTCAAAAAAACAGGTAAAGTATTGCATGGTGCATTTACAATTAAATCGAAAACACAAAGAAACAATTATATAAATCTAATTTAAAAGAGGGGGGATGAAATGAATGCAATGCAGAGAATGGATTTGATGAATATAATGATTTCTGGCAAGGCGCGTGAGGCAATAGACATGATGTCTGACGATGTCTATTACCTGTATAAAGAAAAATTAAAAGAGAAGGGTGAAGTGAAATTTTGGGTAGAGGTAAACGACAATTCGCTTGCCGTAAAAATTTCTATTACGAATTCTTATGACAATATATTGTTGTTTGGCTTAGATGTCCCCTGCGGACACTGGGGATTTGGAAATTAAAATTAAAAGGTTGGCTTTTTTTAAAGTCAGCCTTCTTTTTTTACTTTGAAAAATTTGATAAAATGATTTAATGAACACAAAAAATAGATTAAACGAGGAACAAAAACAAGCGGTTATTTTTACACAAGGGCCACTTTTGATTGTTGCGGGCGCTGGCACTGGTAAAACAGCGGTGATCACTGAACGAATTGCTTACTTAATCAAAAATAACAAAGCTAAGGCAGAAGAAATTTTAGCTCTAACTTTTACCGATAAAGCTGCAACAGAAATGGAAGAAAGAGTAGATGCTCTTTTGGATTATGGCTATATGAATTTATGGATTTCTACTTTTCATTCTTTTTGCGAAAGAATTCTAAAGGAACATGGTTTAGATGTTGGACTGTCAACTGATTTTAGGTTGTTAGACCAAACGAGTGCCTGGCTTTTTGTTAAGCAAAATTTGGATAAGTTTCAATTTAATTATTACAAGCCTCTGGGCAAACAAACTAAATTTATTACTGCGTTAATTTCTCATTTCTCTCGTTGCAAAGACCAAAATATATTTCCTGAAGATTATTTGGAATATAGCGACAAACTAAAAACCAATCTTACGGATTTGCCCGAAACACAGGAAATAGAAAGAATTAAAGAAGTTGCCGGTGCGTATCATATTTATCAAAAATTACTTCTGGAAAATAATTTTTTAGATTTCGGGGATTTAATCAATTATACATTAAAACTTTTTCAAGCCAGGCCATTGATTTTAAAAAAATACAGAGAAAAATTTAAATATATTTTAATTGATGAGTTTCAGGACACTAACTGGGCGCAGTATGAATTGGCAAAGATATTAGCCTCTCCGAAAAATAATTTAACGGTCTGCGCAGACGACGATCAATCTATTTATAAATTTAGGGGAGCGTCTTTTAATAATATTATTCAGTTTAAAAAAGACTTTCCAGAAGCAAAAGAAATTTCTTTAATTAAAAACTATCGTTCCTTCCAAAACATTTTAGACCTTTCCTATAAATTTATTCAAGCCAATAACCCTAATCGGCTTGAATATATTAGTAAAGTTGATAAAAAACTAATTGCTTTTAGAAAAGAGCAAGCCGTTATTGAATATTTACACTTTAACGATTCAGATGAAGAAGCTCAAGGAGTAATTAATAAAATTGCTGAAATTTTTGAGCAAGACAATGAATCTAATTTTAGTGATTTTGCAATTTTAATTAGGGCCAACCAAACGGCCAATCCATTTATCGGAGCATTAATTAGAGTAGGTTTTCCATATCAGTTTTTAGCTTCCGAAGGCCTCTATTCTAAACCGATTATTTTAGACATTATTTCTTATTTCAAGATTCTGGACAACAATGAGGAAAGTTCTGCGGTCTATAGAATTTTAAATATGGTATTTTTGGAGATTGCTTCAGATGATATAATGAAAATTACTCAATATTGTTCGCGCAAAACAAAAACAATTTATCAAGGATTAGAGGAACTTCCCTTGATTCAAGGAATTTCTCAAAAAGCGCGCAACAGAATTTCTTTTATTTTGAGCTTGATCAGACAACATACTAAATTGGCGCGCGACAAAAGACTTTCCGAAGTTTTAATTTCTTTTTTAAAAGATTCGGAATATTTGAGCTATTTAATCAAAAAAGACGCTAAACAAGAATTTGATTTGGTAAATCAATTTTATAAAAAAGTTAAAGAATTTGAAGAAAACACAACATATCCAACCATTAAAAATTTTATAGAACAGATGAGTTCAGAAATAGAATCTGGCGAACGAGGCAAGTTAAGATTTGATCCAGAACAAGGGCCTGATATGGTTAAAATAATGACTGTTCATGCTGCCAAAGGATTGGAATTTAAATATGTCTTTTTAGTTAATTTAGTCGATAAGAGATTTCCAACCATTCAACGCAAAGAACCGATTGAAATTCCATTAGAATTGGCAAAAGAAGTTGTTCCTGAGGGTGATGTGCATTTAGAGGAAGAAAGACGACTTTTTTATGTTGCAATGACAAGAGCAAAAGAAAAATTATTTTTTACCTTAGCTGATGACTATGGTGGCCTAAGGAACAAAAAACCATCAAGGTTTTTAGATGAAATAGGTTTTTCGAGAAAAGAAGAATTAACAAAAGATAAATTGGAAAATGAAAATAAAGAACAAGGAATTTTTAAAAATTTAACACCTCAAACTAATTTAATCAAAAACAGAACAAAGCAGGGAATACCTTTGCCTTCTCATTTTTCGTTTTCTCAATTAGCAGCTTTCGAAAAATGCCCTTTGCAATATAAATTTGCATATATTTACAAGGTACCAACAAAAGGCAAAGCCGTTTTCTCTTTTGGAAAGACAATTCATAATACTTTATATGAATTTTTAAAATTAGTTAACGAGGAGAAGGCAATCAGTCAAGATAATCTGTTTGAGAAAAAGGCAGATGAAAAAATTAAAGAACACTTAAAAACAGAACCTTCAAATATCTTGAATTTTGAAGACTTAGTGAGAATATATAAGCAAGAATGGATTGATGAATGGTATGAGTCTCAAACACAGAAGCAAGAGTATTATAAATTAGGGAAAAAGATACTCAAAGGTTTTTACGAAAAGTTTTTAAAAGACAAGCCAAATATTTTAAAAGTTAACGGAACAATAGCTTTAGAGCTACCTTTTAAATTAAAGATTGGGAAATATGTTGTTTTTGGAGTAATTGACAGGATTGATAAGCTAAAAGATGGTATTAGGATTATTGATTACAAAACAGGTGCATTTAAAGAAAAATTATTGTTGAAAGACAAGCAACAGCTTTTAATTTATCAAATTGCGCTCGAAGATGTCTTTGGGATCAAACCCACTGAATTGGGTTATTACTATCTGGAAGAAGGCAAGATAGTTTCTTTTTTGGGCAAGGATATAGAAAAACAAAAACAAAAAGAAAAAATATTGTTAAATATTGAAAAAATTAAACAAAGCGATTTTAAGGCAAACCCTGGCTGGCAATGCAAATTTTGCGATTTTAGAGATATTTGCGATTTTGCTAAATAATATTTTAATTTAATTAAAGTCGGCTATCCGATAGCCGACCAGCGATAGCCGACCAGCCGACGGCTGGATGTAAACCGAAAGATTGCGCATCTATTGATTTAGAGGTTTAAACAAGTTAGAATATACACATACTTAGAATATATAATACTCAATCTAATGGCTACAAAAAAACAAAAAAAACAAAAAAAATCAGGGTTACATCTGCGCAAAAAAAATAATGCTGAAAAAGCAAATTCTGTTAAAAGTTCAAGCAAAAGAAAAAAAACGCAGAAAAAAATAATTCCAAAGAAGGTTAAGAAAGTTAAAAAGATAGAAAATAGAACGAAGACCAGAAAGGTTAAAAAAATCAATAAGGCAAAAATGACTAAATCGATTAAGAGAAAGAAACCCACAAAGAGGATTACAAAGGTTATTAAAGCTAACAAGAAAAGAAGAATAAAGAAAAATCATATTTCTGAGAGTGATTTTCATAGAACGAAGATTAGATTGATTGGCATTGGGGGTGGAGGAGGCTCTATTGTTTCTGAGCTTGCCCTAAAGATGAATAAATTGGATTTTGTGGTTGCCAATACTGACGTTCAGGCTCTTAAAAAAATGCCAAAAAAAGTTAAAAGATTTCAATTTGGGCAAGATTTGACCAATGGTTTTGGGGCTGGAATGAATCCAGAAATAGGTAGAATGGCCGCCGAAAACAAGAAAGAAGAAATAAAAAAACTCTTTGAGGGTCAGGATGTTTGTATTTTAGTTGCTTCTCTGGGAGGAGGAACAGGATCTGGAGCTTTACCAGTTTTTTCTAAAATTTCTAAAAGCTTAGATTGTATCACTTACGGAATTTTTACTTTGCCATTTGAATTTGAAGGAGAGAAAAAAATGGAAATCAGCAAGGAATCTCTTGAAGAAGCGAAACAAAACCTTAACGCCTATTCAATTATTCCAAACGAAAGGATTTTCAGAATTGTTGATAAAAACGCTCCGTTGCAAAGCGCGCTCTCTTCGATTAATAGGGAATTGACCGAAAATCTACAAGGATTGATTGAAATGATATATTCATCTGGTTTAATTAATATTGATTTCGCTGATTTGAAAACGATTTTATCTGGAAGAGGCAAGCTTGTTTACCTCAACACAATAGAGACTCAAACACTTAATAATCCTAAAAATGATTCTTTCTATAATAGAAGCGATTTAAGAGATTCTCAGAGTTCTGAAAATCAATCTTTTTATAATTTTCAAAATAATCAAACAGATATAGAACCTAATAATATTTCTGCTTTTTCTGCGCAAAATATTGAAGGAACCGGAATGATTAAAAAATTAATTTTTAACGAGTTATATCCATACAACATAAAAGGAGCCAAAGGAATTTTATATAATATATCAAGCGACAAAACGCTTCAGCTTTTGGAAGTTTCTTTAATATCAAAAGCGATCTCTGAATTAATAAACAAAAATGCCAAAATTATTTTTGGGATAAATCAAAACGAAAAACTTAAAAACAAAATTAAAATAACTTTACTGGCGGTTGGCTGTAGTCTGAAAAAAGATTTGCCAGAAGTTAGAGTAGAGGACAAAAATGGTGTTGCTAAAAAGAAAAAGTTGAAACAAAAAACAAAAAATAAAAAGAAATCTATCGTTAAAAAAGATGAATTGAAAAAAACTGAAATTATTCAGTTGCCTGTGCAAGAAAAGGATGTAAGCATAGATAAAGAGATAGAAGAGTCAACAGGAAAGAAAGAAAAAACAACCGAAATTAAAAAACTACCAGCAACTAAGAGCAAAAAAGTTTTAGCTATCAAAATAGCAGAAAAACCAAGACAAGAAAACAAATTAAAATCTGAAGCAAGAGCTATTAATAAAACAATTGATAAAAATAAAGTTGAAGTGAAAACTATTTTGCCAAAGATAAGACGCGCAATAACAGAGGAAGAGAAAAGAAGAAATCTAATTGAATTAAAGGAAATTGAAGATAAAAAGGTTAGACGGAGTGGTTTGCAAGTCAGAGAAGCAGCTGAAGAGGAAGAAAAAGAAATATTAAAAAAAGAAGAGGTATGGGATATTCCTGCAATATTTAGAAGAAAAAAAGAGTAATTGCAATCAAAAATAATTAATAGGTTATGGATATAAAAAAAGTTATTATTCCTATCGCTGGATTAGGCACAAGATTTCTGCCTTTGTCTAAAGTAGTGCCAAAAGAATTTTGGCCATTGGTGGATATCCCAATGGTTCAATATATTATCGAAGAAGCTATTAACTCTGGGATACAAGAGGTGATTTTCGTTGTTAAGTCTGAAAATAAAAAAATAATTTCAGATTATTTGAAACCTTCAGTTAAATTAAACAAGGTTTTTAAAGAAAGAAAAAAAGATTCTGTCTTAGAAGAACTCAAAAAGTTTGAAGACATTTTTAAAAATGTTTCTTTTAGTTATGTTTTACAAAAAGAATCTTTAGGAGATGGGCACGCTGTTTTGCAGGCATCAAAGTTTGCAGGAGAAGACCCAATAGCTTGTCTTTTTTCAGACGATATTGTTGATTCAAAAATTCCTTGCCTTGCGCAACTAAAAAAGGTTTTCAAAACTTGTGGAAAACCAATTATTGCTCTTCAGCGTCTTCCTAAAGAAAAACTTCCTGCCTATGGAGTGGTTGCGGTTGAGAAAATAGCTAATCGTTTTTATAAAATTAAAAACATCATAGAAAAACCTTCCATTGAAAAAGCTCCGTCTGATTTAGTAATTGTTGGTAAATATATTCTAACACCCGAAGTCTTTGAATATTTAGGAAAAGAAAAAAAGAAAAAACAAGAAGAGTTAATTTTAGTCGATGCTTTCAATCAAATGTTGGCCGAAGGAAAGGTTATTTATGGTTATGAGTTTGAAGGCGAATGGCTTGAATGCGGGACTAAATTGAATTGGTTAAAATCAAATCTTTACCTTGCGCTGAATAATCCTATTTATGGCCCGGAACTAAAAAAATACTTAAAAGACAACATAAAATAATGGAAGACATTATAGTTATTTTCAACGAGATTTATAAATCCATAAATTCTTTTATAGGTTTTCAAATAATAGTAAAGTTTATTAGTATATGGTATTGGGTTTTTCTCCCTTTCGTTTTTTTGCCTTTTGCCATAAAAGCTTGGTTTTGGTGGAGAAGAGAGTCTTGGGAAAAGAAACAAGAATATACTTTTCTTGAGTTAATACCATCAGAAGAGATAGTCCAACCATTTAACTCAATGGAACAAGTCTTTTCTACTATTTGGTCTATTTATAGCTCGACTCAAGGATTTAGAAATTTAGGAAAAAAATATTGGAGAGGAAGAGTGCCTTATTCTTTCTGCATAGAAATGATGAGCAATGGACCAAATTCTCATATATTAATAAGATGTCTTAAGGAGCACAAAAAAAGCATTGAGACAACCCTCTATGCGTATTATGCTGATTTAGAAATTAGGGAAGTTGAAGACTACACAAAATCCGTTCCTTATAATATTCCGAATAAAGAATGGGATATGTATGGCTTTGACGAGATTCTTATAAAGCCAGATGTTTATCCGATTAAAACTTACGAACAATTTTTTGAGAAAAAACCCGAGAATATTAAACAAGAAAAAAGGATTGACCCTTTAAACGCTTTTTTGGAAGGTATGGCTATGTTAGAGGAAGGTGAACAATTTTGGATTCAAGCTCGAATTTCGCCCGTAACTTCAAAAGATAGTGATTATATGAAAAGAGCAAAAGCTATTGTTGATAAATTAACAAACAGAGGAGAGAAAACGGTTCAATCGGAGGAAGGGGGATTTATTCCTCCAGAAATGAAGCTCACCGCTAGAGAAAGAGAAATTGTTAATGCTATACAGACAAAAATAGGAAAACTTGCTTTTCTTACAAATATTAGGGGTATTTATTTAGCCAAAAGAGAAATATTTGACAAAGGTAAAAGCGCACTTGGGGAACAGTTTTTTTCTGGTTTCAATACTCAAGACTTGAATGCTTTTAAAAAACTAAGAAGAACAAAGACTAAATCATATTTTTATCACATTTTTACTAAACATTTTATTTATCTAAAGAAAAGACAAATTTTTAGACGCTACCTATTAAGAGAAAAGACTCTTTTTCCGTTAGAGAGCGGACCATTTATTTTAAATACAGAAGAGTTGGCAACAATGTTTCACTTACCTATCAAAGTTGGAACCGTAGGCACAAATCTTCCTAGAGTAGAAGCCAAGAAAGGCGAAGCTCCTACGAAATTGCCAACAGGTGGTGGGTCAGATAGAAAACAACAAGAAGAGAGTCCTCGTAATTTACCCATTGAATAAAAATGGAATCATTCATTCTTTCTCCAGAACTTCAATCAAATTTATTATTTTTAAAAATAATCTTTTTTGGGTTAACTCTTTTTTTAATTGGTTTTTTGATTTTTTTTCTTTTAAGAGCTCGTTGGTTAAAATTTATTTTCATCTATCCTTTTACGGAATTTTTAAGTAAAAATATCTTTGGAGCAAGAAAAGCCAAAAGAAAATGGAAAAAGATTTTGAAAAAGAGAAACAATTTTCAGGAAAAAGATTACAAAAAAAATATTATAAAAGTAGATAAACTTTTAGATAGAATTTTAGCAGAGATAGTTCCTTTTTTCCAAGATACTACTTTTGAAGAGCGTATTTCGAAACTGGGTTCTGTGACTATATCTAATTTAGACGAAATAGAGAAAGTCCATGAAGTTTGTAAGAAAATAAAAGAAGATTCTGATTACAAGTTAAGCATAGAAGAAGGCAGAAGCATTTTAGCTACCTATGAACAGTCTTTTAGAGATTTAGGAATGATTTAATGAAGTTTAATATGTAGTTTTTGAATTCCGTATTTATTTTAGAAAATATAAATATTTTTTAAAACAAATTTAAAAGCGTAAGGATTTTCCCTACGCTTTATTGTTTATGTGATAATAGCTTCCCAAAGTTCATAGACATCATAGGGCTTTTTTAGCAAGATATCTATGTTCTCAGATTGAAGTATTTTGGGTTCGGATGAAATCCCTATAACAAATACTCCTTTTTCTTTTGCGATTTTTGCTATATTTTTGCCCCTAAAATCTTCGGGAGTTAAATCATTGTGACCCATGAAACTTGCCCCTTCGTATTCTGGAAAAGCCCCGTCGGTTATCACGACATCGTACCGTTTTTCAGTATCAGTAATAGCCTTAATCGCATCTCTCTCGTTTGTCGCAACATCAAGAGATTTACAGTGTCTTTCTATTGCAAACCTGTAAGTTGCTATGTAGATTTCGTCATCTTCTACAATAAGTATCCGCAGGAATGACATTTTCTTTAGCATTTCCTTTATATATTTTTTACTCTCGTTTTTCATTCCCTTTCTCCTATTTAATAATCAATGTTTTTATTAAAGAGCCGTCGCTTTCCTAAGACTATATCACAAGTATGTTATTTGTCAAGCAATCAGCTTGACAAAAACAGAAAAGCGTATTATACTACGAATAGTAAAATAGAACATTAAAAACTTAATAAAGGAGGCGAGACAGATTTAAAGATAGAGGAAATGTATTAATTTTTTTTATAATTAATCTTTTAAAAAAAAGAAAGGGGAAAGAAAATGGAAATTATTAAATTACAAGGATTAGAAGAGTTGAAAAAGAAGGAAAATTTGACAGAAATACCCGAATTGGTTCAAAGGTATTTAAATGCAGACAAAGGGAGAGATAGTAGGTATGGCTTTAAAATGAGTACGTACGAGAAAAGCTCTCCTGTGGATGGAGCAGGAATTGCATATCACAGCATTCTTACTGTAAAAAAGGATGAGCAGACCATTTTTACTGTAGGTGGAAAATGGCGCAATGCATATGGATATCAAGAAGATAACTTTGACCTTCACATTGTAGAGCATAGGATTATTGATAACGTTTATTTTGGATTTAGCACAGGGGCTGGTAACATTAAAGTAGTTGATAGTAATACAAAGATAGTTGTCTTGACCTTTAATATGGACGAGTACAAAAAGACTCAGGCGAGGATTACTTTACTCCAAAGAGTTCTTGATGATTCCGATGCTTTTCTTTCCTATATCGATAATAGCCTTACCTCTCATTGGCATATAGGGCATCTAGAAAGGTTGAGCGACAACATTGTTGTTCTGCTTAACCAACACTCTGATTCAGATTATGATGCAGTCAGTGACTTATATCAGATTTATTTTTGGGTCAAAGGAAAAGGCATTGGAGTAACTGATCGATTTAGTACAGAACTTTATCATCCTAGGTATAAGAAAAATTACAGGATACGGGCTAGGTCCTCTGCCTCTCTTTTTAGCGAAGGAGAAAATTTTGTCGAAGTCTTGGTTGAGATGAGTAGCAAACAGAAATGGGGCGCAACCCATCAAATGCGAATCGAATGGTAAAATAATCCCCAAGTAGTAATAATACTATTTGGGGATTTTCTTTTACATCAGTTAAATATATCCGGCATCAGCTTGACAAAAACAGAAAAGCGTATTATACTACGAATAGTAAAATAGAACATTAAAAACTTAATAAAGGAGGCGAGGCAAAATAGATTGAGGATTAAAGGGGAAGATGTATCGATTTTTAAAACAATTAATTTAAAGGAGGATTGGAAATGGTAAAAGTATTAATTATTGAATGTGAAAAAGTAATAGAACAAGCCAAGAAAAACGCCCAAGGAATGGATTCTCTAAGGAAGCAAATTCTGCCCATATTTGATCAAGGGTATGATGTTGATGTAGTCGCTAAGCCAGGGTTTGCGTCAAGCCTTGATAATGCATGCATCATTCTTTCCCAAGATGAGTTGCTTGGGTTTACTGAAGCGACAACGAAAATGTTAAGCGGTGATTTTTCGCCAAAATTCCTGCCAAAATTTTTTGGGATAGTGTCAGAGCTAGAGACAAGCTCGAAAATATCTTCCAAAGACAGCAGGTACAATAAGATGATAGATTCTTTGCCATTTGAGTGGTGTACAATAAAACCGAGTTTGGTGACGGATAATAACGGACTCGTAAATTGGGGTAAAACGTTTGATATAGTTGCCGAACGCTTTGAATTAAAAATTGTGTAACCGATATTAACTTTTTGAAAAAGAAAGGGGAAAGAGAATGGAAAATTTAACAGCGGGAGAGGCAATGCTCTTGGTTAAAAAAATAGGACCAAAGCTTGGATATGATTTTACGTATGACCCGGTATTCCCAAAAGACCGGAAAGATATATGCGCAGTAAGGCATATGGCAGAGGATGGTAGTGATTACGGATATGACACTATCTATCTTGTTTGGAAAGATAATGAAAAAATTTTCCACAAGGAAATCCAGAATAGTAGAGCGACAAAAGACTATATCCATATTAACGCAATTGAAACCGAGGGCGATCAAGTAACAGTCAGATATGGTAGCGGAGGTAGCTACAGTGGCACTCCATGGGAAGATAAAACAACAACTAAAGTATAAAAAATAATCCCCAAGTAGTAATAATACTATTTGGGGATTTTCTTTTATTCTAATTTTATCAAAAAAGATAATTCAATCTTTATGGTTTAATTTAATTTTATCTAAATTTCATAATTTTTATAAAAGAATTAGATCATTTTAATATTAAAATTAAGAGTATCAATAATTTGTTCGTTGTTGTGTCCGCAGGTTGAGCGTACTGGTTCATGTATTAAACACACACATTTGTCGGTTTTTACCAAGATAGTATTCTATCTTGGTAAAAACCGCCATATGTGTGTGGACATTACCTTCATAGCTTGACAAAAACAGAAAAGTATATTATACTACGAATAGTAAAAGTAGAACATTAAA
>CAYNRO010000010.1:0-13486 GCA_964399845.1 uncultured Candidatus Saccharibacteria bacterium
TTTTTACATAATGTCTTTTGACAAAGGGTTTCGCTAAAACAACGTAGTGATCAATAGACATATTTAGGATCTTCTTGAGTTATTAACGCGTAAGGAATAATCTCTCTATCTGAACACAATTTGTACGGTAATTGATTATGCGTAAAATCAACTATTTCTGATGTTCTTTTATCTTTCCATTTTTTAGAAATATCTTGAATTAATTTCTTTTCTGCATTATTCAGAAGATTTACTTCTTCACGTTCACCACTTTTTGTTTGCGAGATAAGCATTGCCCCTTCTTTTGTTATTTCTATATTCAATTTACCGTCCTCGTATAATTCGTCAACAACTTGAAAATAAGCGTCAGGGACAGGACCATACTGAATTTTTCTATAACGCATTCCACTCATGCTTTCAAAATGATCATAATACCATCCAAAATCGGCAAGATATAGAAATTTAGCAAGTTTAGTTTTAGGAATTTTCTCACCATTGGCAAAACTGTTACGCAAAAATGCGAATATCATTT
The DNA here is from genome assembly GCA_964399845.1 of uncultured Candidatus Saccharibacteria bacterium. Classification (GTDB taxonomy): domain Bacteria; phylum Patescibacteriota; class Minisyncoccia; order Minisyncoccales; family GWA2-38-27; genus CAYXZK01. The sequence continues at coordinate 512 of CAYNRO010000010.1, forward strand.
GTTTATATTTATTGATATCCTGTATGTTTCCACTAAAAAAATCCTCAATGGAGATACCGAAGATATCTACGAGTTTTTCCGCTTCAGACAAATTTAATTCACGCTTGCCCTGTTCAAGAGCGATGTATGATGGACGAGAAATACCGATCTTGCCAGCAACTTGCTTTTGAGTCAAACCTTCTTTTTTGCGAAAAACCTTAATAAATTTAAAAAATGTATTATTCATATACTTACAGCATAGAGCAAACAATACATAATGTCAAGGAAGTTTTACACACTCGTATACAATATCCTGACATTTTTAGAATAACTTTTGGTCAATCTTTGGCCAAACTCGACTCTTGACCAAACTGACCGAGCTCGGGTCTCAGATAGGTCAACTTTTATATGGAAAAAGTGTGGAGGTTTGACCTCCACGCTTCTGTTCGTTGCTCGCCCCGAAGCTGTTAACGGCTTCGTTGTTCGTTGTTATATGTGCCCTCGGCAGGAATCGGACCTACACCAAGAATTTAGGAAATTCCTATTCTATCCATTAAACTACGAGGGCAAAGATAATATCGTTTGTATTTATTATTGACACTTGTTGCTTATATCTAAAGTAGCAAGTTTTACACTTGTTGGCAATCTCTTTTATGTTAGAATATTAGAACATCATACTATAAATACATACTATAAACACATACTATTATTATGAAAAATACTTCACCCATTGTTAAAATCGCAAAAACAGCCTGTCCTGCCGTAATAACTATTATCATAACCAAAGACCTTCCTAAGGTAGATGGTTTTTATTTAATGCCTATTGGAGGTAGAGGCGTTATTATGCCAAAATTCAAAAAAGGTAAAAAAGAAGCAACTAAAATAGGCGGAGGTTCTGGCTTTATAGTTTCTGCTAACGGTTATGTCATAACCTCAAATCACGTTGTCGCTGACCGCGAAGCTGATTATACTGTAATCTTAAGCCCAAAAAAGAAATACTCTGCTAAGGTTCTGGCTCGCGATCCAATTAACGATATCGCAATCATCAAAATAAAAGATACAAAATTTCCTTATATCGCATTAGGCGATTCAAGCAAAATTGAATTAGGACAAAGCGTGCTTGCAATTGGAAACGCTTTAGGAGAATTCAACGACACATTGAGTTCTGGAATTATTTCTGGATTATCACGCTATATCCGTGCAACAAACCATTTTGATAGTCGCACAGAAAGACTCAGAGGCCTTATTCAGACTGATGCGGCAATTAATCCTGGAAACTCTGGAGGTCCACTGGTAGATATGGATGGAAAGGTAATTGGAGTTAACACTGCTATGGTGCTTGGAGCTCAAAATATTGGTTTTGCTATTCCAATTGACTATGCCAAAAAAGATTTAGAAGAAGTCAAAAAATATGGGAAAATAAAACATCCTTTCTTGGGAGTAAAGTATATTACCCTAACAGAAGAAATATCTAAAAAGAATAAGCTACCTGTGAACTACGGAGCCTTAGTGGTAAGAGAAACCTTAGGAGAACCACCTGTTATAAAGGGGTCTGCAGCAGACAAGGCAGGTCTCAAAGAATTCGATATTATATTAGAAGCAAAAGGCAAAAAAATTAATTCTGAAAAACCATTGTCAAACACTCTTCAAGAATCTAAAATTGGAGAGACGATTGAATTAATGATTTTGAGAAAAGATAAAAGAATAACCTTGAAAGCAAAACTTGCAGAAAAGAAATAAACTTAATTAAAAACAGCCCCGTAGTTGCTATCAACTACGGGGCTGTTTTGTTTTACTTTGTTTAAAAAATGGGGCGATCGACCGGGCATGATCCGGCAACCTCTTCGGCCACAGCGAAGCGCTCTACCAATTGAGCTACGACCGCCATATAAACATCTTGAACCAATAAGGCTTAATAGTATTGAGTTGATTTAAGAATAACAAAAGAGAAAACTAGTGTCAAACAAAAAAACCGGCCATTTAGGCAGAGAATTTAAAAGGTTAAATTGTTCACTGGTGCCCCTGAGAGGAGTCGAACCCCTATCTAGAACTTAGAAGGTTCCTATTCTGTCCGTTGAACTACAGGGGCAATAATATTGTTATAGCTAAAATAGACTATTCAGTCAATTCTTCAACTGGGGGCAAAATTGGTTCTGCGAATGGATCAGAATATTTTTTTAAATTTGCTTCTTGAAATTTCTTTTCCTTGATTTGCCATTTTTCTAAAATATTTTGATATGTTCCTTCGTCTATTAGAAAAGACTCCTCCGTAATATTTAATACTATTTTTTGAGGGCTAATAACATATTTATAAAACATTAGGCCGCCCAGCAGTAAACTTAAAAACAAAAGCAACAAACAACAAGAAAAAATATTTTTTGCCACAATAAGAAGAAATTGTTCTAGAAAATTTTTAATTTTACCTAATTTCATATTTATAATATCCTTGAGTTATACGTTATTTTGCAAAAACTTTTACTGACAAATCAGCTTGAACGCTATTTGTTGACATCGCTTCATGGCCAAAATCTCTTTTCGTTAATCTCCTTATTCCTAAATTTTGAACTTCAATTAAATATGGAGCTGCTTCGGTTTTCTCAAGAAATTTTGAAAAACCAGAAAAAGAACCTGTTAAAATCATTTTAAATCCTATGAAATCCCAATCATCTGTTTTATATTGTTGCGGGACAAAAGGAGAAATCTCAACTGAAAGCCCTGCTTCTTCTGCCATTTCTTCCCAGAATTTAATTAAATCAAGCGGAACATCTGGATTAATAAATAATTTATCAATTTTTTCTAAATCCGATGTTAACTTTTCGTAATTATTCTTATGCTCTTGAAATTTTTCAATCTGTTTCTCTGATAAATTTATTTTTGTCCTTATGCCAATAAACTCTTCAGAGTTTTCCTTGATACGCGCAAACAAAAAGGATGCTATAAAAATAGCTAAAATCAGAATCATTGTTCCAGTAAATATTATAATTGCAATAACTCTCTTCTTCATTGTTCTACCTTAAAGGTTATAGTGAAATCGATATCTTTCTGCTCTAACAGATTTTCCAAAGGGAAATAAACCTCTGTAAAATCTTCTTCCTTTTCAATTCTTTGTTTAAATAAAATAAGAATTTCTCTATTCAACGCAAGCCCAGAAAGAGAAAATTCAACACCGAATTTTTCTTCTTTGTTATCTTTCTTTTCTTTTAACTGAACGACAACCTCTTTAAAATAATATTTTGCAGAAAAATTAGTTAGATATACTTCTTCTGGAAGTATTTGTGAAATCTTTTCTAAGGTTTCAGAAATATAAATTTCCCTATCATAAAAAGAGTTAATCTTTTTAAGCTCCAAATTGGTTTCTCCTATTTCTTCTTGAAGATTTATTATTTCGGATTTATTGAGTTCTTTTTCTTTGGCTGAAAATAAAATTTTCTTTGATTCAATATCAATTTGAGAATATATTGTTATCGAAAACAACATAAGCGCAAGACAAGAAAGAAAAAAGAAAATCAAAACGAAAAAAATTACAATCAATATTGTTCTCTTTTTTGATAAAAGTTTTTGTTTTTTTTCTAAAGGCAGTAAATTAATCATTGTTAATTCCTCTTAATGCCAAACCTAGGGCAGTAGAGTATCCAAGAGATTCTCTAAATAACAATCCAGGAACTTCTTTTAAAGGCTTTGGCAAAATATTTATCCAAGGATTAGCTAATTCGACGGGAATTCTAAGAATTAAAGATAAGAAATCATCTAATTCTCTTAAACCAGCTCCTCTGCCCGTAAGAAGAATTTTTTTAATTTCTGTATTCCCTGCCGCAAGGTGCTCATATTTCCTATGGGTTTGATAATAATTAATATATTTCTCAATTTGTTCAGTTAAATCAGTTAAAACAGGAACCATTGCTTCAAAAATCTTCTTATTCTCAGCATCTTTCTCGCTTTTTTGATGAACTTTCAAAAAATCATAAGATAAACCATATTTTATTTTCAATTTCTCTGCTTCTATTAAGTCTTTTTTAAATACTTTAGATATGACTTTGGTCAAATCGTCTGAAGCAATAGGTATAGTAGTAGTAAAACGTAAAGAATGACCAGAAAAAACAATAAAATTAGTTTTAGTTTTCCCAAAATCAATTATTAGTAAAGGAAATGGATTTGTTCCACCTTGAACCAATGACCTACTTATAGACTGAGATTCGATTTCTAATGTCTGGAGTTCAAGCCCTGCTTTTTCGATACAAGAGATATAAGAATCAGCAGATTTCTTAGGAAAAGCAGCAATTAAAACATTTAAATGGTCTAAATGATTTTGGAGAGGATTAATTACTTGAAAATCTAAATAAACTTTTTCTATCGGCAATGGAATATAGTTTTCAGCCTCAAACAAAACAGCTGTTTCTAACTCTTTTTCTCTCATTTTCGGCATCTGAATAACCTGTAAAAACGCCATTCTTTCTGGCAAAGAACTTGTAACACGCTTTGTCCTGATCTTTTTCCCGTTTACACTTTCTATGGCTTTTTTAATATAACCAACTAAAGCTTTCTGGTTTTTTATCTCTCCTTGTTCAACAACCCCTGGTTTTATGCTTATTTCTCCAAAAGATCTCAAACCTAAAAATTTCCCTTTTTTTTCAAGCTGAACAACTTTCAAAGATAAATCAGAGATTTCTAAGCCAAATGATTCTGGATTTAAGTCAAAAAATTTTAACATTGTAGTTGCGAAATACGATTTTGTAATAGAGGGTATATATATAATAACATTTTAATGTATCTCCTCCCAGTTAATAATCTCGTATTCTCCAAAAGCAGGAAAATAAGGAGGAGGAGAATAAATCAAGTCTGGATTATAGCTCATTTCGGTTTCTACATACCCAGATAGTACGTCTTCGCTAGAATCAACCCAAGTAAAAGTCCACATTTTATTAGTAATGATTGAACCATAGGTTTCGATATAATTAGTAATAGAACAACTTTTATAAGGTTCTTGCCAAGACCAATCCGGATAATAGTAACGGAAAATCCTTCCTTTTTGCGCAAGCAAAGCTGCTTTTATTTCTAAATTTTCTAACGAACATATTCGATTCGCTGAGTCAACTGGATACCCCATAGGAATTATAATATCTTTCTGAGCTATTAATCCTAGGACAGAATCCGAACCTATATAATTAATATCACCCCAAATAATTATTTTGGGTTCTTGGCCTGGTATATCCGGAAGTTTTGCCGCAGCTAACATAACCCTGCCGTTAATATCTCCATTAACCCATAAATTATCTTCTACAAAAATCGGCTTACAGTCAGAAGGAATAGAGAAATTTCCAATAAGGGTTTCGTTATCTATGCTATTCGATTCTTCAACCCATTCTTCCATATTCCAACCCCAAACTTTTTCTTTCAGACCAGTTACTTTATACAAATTAAAACTACCATTGCTTAAAAACTCAACATGATAGCCGTAAACACCAGAATTTTCAAAATAACAATCTTCGGAAGGAGAACATTCTCCATTTTGTGATTCTGTTTGCAGGGTTCCTAGGTCCTGTGTAATTTTATCGAAATCTATAAACGGAACTGGAAATTCCCACAATCCATTTTCCTCCCCTTCTCCATCTCCCCAAATACCTTCCTTTTCCTCAGAGGGAGAACAGCCATGTTCTGGCGTACAAATATATGTTTCTTTGGCAGAAGTAGAAAGAGAGTTTTGTTGACCATCCATTCTTATCCCTCCGTTAGCATGGAACGGACCTTTTAACTCCTCGTCTGGCCCAAACCATACATTTGAGTTTGTTAGAAAAGAATACTTTGCCAAAGATGGTTTCGCATATTTTATTGATATTTTTCTTTTTAGGTCTGGGAAATTTAATGCCTCACCATTGGATTCAATTCTTATTCCTGAGCTACATCCAGTAGCACAAGTAGCATTAATTTCGTATTCTCCAATTCCAGAATACGATCTGCTCCCGTTAAAGCTAAAATCGTTTTCGTCGTGCAAAAGACGCCATTTTGAATAATTTATCCCTGCTTCTGCTATATAGAGAGCCTTGTTCCAGGCAACTTTTTTTAGAGACATTTTGTGTTGCGAGAGAATAAAACTCAACAGACCAGTTAAGAAAATTAAAAAAATCGCCCCAAATATTAAGACTAAAGTAGTAATTATCCCTTGTTGTTTATTATTTATCATTTATCATTTATCACTAATCATTGACCAGTTATCAGTTATCAGAGGTTTGCCTTTAAGTTTCTGATCTGTGCCCCTGACATCAATTCATATCCTTTGGGAATCTCTTCAGGGTCAAAGTTAACTATTAGAAAAACAGACATTAACCTTGTCCTCTTCAATCGCACAGGAGTAGGAAGAGGATTATCAATACAGCCTTCCTCTAACGGGTTGATTTCGCAAAAAGCTGATCCTATCCAGTCTTCATCATAATATTTAAATATATGTTCTGATGGATCGCCTGTGTCGTTCCTTACATTCTGAGAAAGAATAATAACCTTTTCGCTATACGCAGGATCATTTTTATCTTTTATATATTCAATAGGGCAACAAGCTGTTGGCTCGATTACTTCTTTTTTAAAATCATTACCATCAAGATAATATCTAACTCTTTCTGTTTCTTCGTCTTTATCTATGTCTGAATAAAAAATAAATTCATTGTCATCTGCTTTCTCTATAATATAGGAACCGTCATCTCCAATTATGGCTTCTCTTATTTCTTTTACCATTATTTCTACCCCTCTTTCGGCATCTTCTATTGATCTGGACTGTTGCCAAGCATAATCTTGCGTTCGATAAGCCATAATAACAAGCGCAGAAACTGTTCCCATTGCCAAAGCAAAAACCGCAACAGCAATAAAACTTTCAATTAAAGTAAAACCTCTTTCTTTGTAATTTTTAACTTTTAATTTGTAACTCATTTTTATAAATATCAAAAATAATATTCTTACTCAGGCAAAGGAGTTAAAAAAATATCAGCGTCAGAATTCGTTTCATAGGTAGTGTCGCCTGAAACAAAAATTGTTCCGCTATAGGTTTCGTATCCATCTATTTGGACCTCTATATCATAGGTGACTACTTCCAATGGTATAAAAAAAGTTTGCCCTTGCTCGTTAGTGGGATGAGCCTCGTCATACGCCAACCCAAGATTAAATAACCTTGCGCTAGCTCCAAAAACAGGATCAGTAGTATTAATATCTTGAACTTTGATCAAAAGAGTATTTTCAGCTTTTAAAATTAAATTTATTTCTTGGGTAGTGTTGGGCAAAACATCAATCGGTTGAGGGATATCAGTTCCAAGAGGGAGTTCAACCCCAATCAATTCATAGCTTGGAGAATCTATATAAAAATTATAAGAATCCCATTCTATATCAGGCACTGTGATCTCCCCTTGCGCGTTACTGATATGGGTCTGAAAATATTTATAAATAGGATCTCCACCTCCATCGTTTCCAACAATTTTGAAGCCTTGCATATCAAAACTAACGTTACCAATAATCGGATATCCCTGTCCTGCTGTTCCTTGAGTTTTAATAGTTGCGCTACTTAATTTATCAATCGAGAAACCAATTTCCGTAAGCCTGCTTTCGTAAACCAATGGATGAGATTTAGCTGGTTCTGCTATAATTTTGCCATCATAAACATCTCCTGCCTGATATGTCATTGTCGAGCTATAGGAAGAACCAGCCCCAGGATTAGTTATTTTAACTTTATAAGCATCAGGACTAAAAACAAAATTATGCTCTCCAGAAACTGGCTGATAAGTAGTTAACACTGTTTCGTCTGAAGGATCTAAAATCTCTATCAACGGAGAAACAATAGCCTGTCCAAGAGCATCAAAAACTGACACCGCAAGAACACCAGCAGCAGCTCCAGTACATTCTTCCAGTTCTTGATTAAGGCTATTTGGAGAAATATCAGTGGTCATACTAAGCTGCCCTTGAAATGGCCTACTCCAGGCAACTGTTATTTTCACTCTTTTGTAATCTTTGACGCAATCATCTATTAATGGAGCTGTTGGACATTCACCGCTTTGTGGCCCATCAAAACAGTCGGCAACATATCTTATTTCAGTTGTTATTGTATATTCAATATAATTCTGCGAGATTATTTCTGTTTGGAAAATTTCTCCTTCTGGTCCATCTGCTAATTTAGGATTATTCCCTATTTTTTTATAAGGAAGATTTTTGATTATTTCCATTCTCTGGTTCACGATAGCAGTAGCAGTAATCCTTGCTTTAGATTGAGAAATTGTTTTTAATGCCAATTGATATGCGCCAAAAATACCTAAAAAAACTATCAGGATTAAAGCAGTCCCAACCAAAACATCAATTAAAGTAAAACCCTTGTTGCTCATTCTTACATTGAGCCTATCATTGAATACATTGGTTGGATTATTGATATTGCAAAAAATCCAACTGCTGCGCCAACAACAAGCATTAAAACAGGTTCGACTAAAGAAGATAAATTTTCTGAAATTCTCTCGACTTCCTCTTCAAAGAACTCTGCCAATTTCTGAAGAATATCAGATGTTTCTCCTGTTTCTTCTCCGACACTAATCATTTGTATAACTAAATTTGGATAAATTCTATTATATTTCTGAAGCGCTTCGGAAAGCTTGGTCCCTTTTTTTACTTCATCGGCAACTCCTAAAATTGCTTGCTTGTAATAAACATTACTCAATGTTCCTGAAACAGTTTTTAGTGCGCTAACAATAGGCACTCCTGACACAATAAGCGAGCTTAAAGTTCTAATTGTATAGGCAGAATTAGTTTTTTTAACTAAAGAAGATATAATGGGAATTTTTAAAAATAGGAAATCTTTTAATAATTTTCCTTTTTTGGTTTTCCAAATTGCTCTTAATAAAATTATTATAAACAAAACGACTACAGGGATAAGATACCAAAAATTAGCTAAAGAAGATCCTATTGCGATAACGACTTTCGTGGTAAGCGGAAGCTCTATGTTTAAAGTATCAAATGTTTCTGCAAGCTTTGGAACAACTATAATCAACATAACAATACCAATCAATATCATGGCAACAATTATTACAGCAGGATACATCATAGCTCCTTTGATTTTTGACCTCAAATGATAACTCCTCTCCATTTGATTAGTTAGAACATCTAAAACTTCTTCCAATGTTCCACCTTCTTCTCCTGCTTTAACCATATTTTGAAAAAGCTCAGAAAAAACATCAGGATGCTTACTAAGCGCTTTTGAAAAATCGCTTCCTTGCATAATCTCTTTCTCCATTTCCGAAAGAACATTTTTAAATTTTTTACTTTTCGCTTGACCTTTCAAAATTTTCAACGAACGAGGCAAAGAAATTCCTGACGCAATCATAATTCTAAGGTTGCGCGTAAACATTAATTTTTCAACTACGGAAACTCTTCCAAAAAAAGAAAACAAATTGTCTAATTTGTTTTTTATTGATATTTTCTCGTCTAAGTCAGCTGAAATCAAAACATATCCATCCTTGCGAAAGACTTCTGCAAGACTACTCTTATCTTCCGCTTCCAAAATTCCTGACTTCACCTTTCCTTTTATATTTTTGACAACATAACTATAATTCGGCATAAATGTTCAAGCTCAAATTATGAATTAATCTGCAATTACCCTTAAGACTTCTTCTATGGAAGTTATGCCCTGAGCTGCTTTAATAAATCCATCCTCAACCATGGTCTGCATTCCTTCTTTGCGCGCTTGAGCAGTAATACTGCTACTAGTTGCTCGTTTAACAATTAATTCTTTTATGGTCTCTGTTATTCTTAAAACCTCAAGTATTCCTATTCTCCCTTTATACCCTTGGGAGCATTCCTTAGATGGTTGTGGTCGAAAAAACTCTATGTCCTCGAAGGTATCATCGGGTTTTATTATTTTTTCTTCTTTAAAAATCTCGAGCAATTTATTTATATCGCAATATTTAGATATATTTCTTAAATCATCTTTACTCAAAAAATATTTTTCCTTGCTCGGGCACAATCTTCTAACTAATCTTTGCGCCAATACTATTCGTAATGTAGATGAGATCAAAAATGGTTCTGCTCCCATATCGATTAAACGCGGTATAGCCCCAGCAGCATCAATTGTGTGCAAGCTAGACAAAACTAGATGCCCTGTCAGGGCTGCATTAATAGCTAAACTAGCAGTTTCGCCATCTCTAATCTCTCCAACCATAATTATATCAGGATCTTGTCTAACCAAAGATCTTAATCCATTGGCAAAAGTTAAACCAATTTTTGAATTAATCTGAGTCTGGTTAATTCTTGGCATTCTATATTCAATCGGATCCTCAACAGTAGAAATGTTTACTTGGGGAATATTCAAAATTTCCATTATGGCGTAAAGTGTTGTAGTCTTGCCTGATCCTGTTGGACCCGTAACAAGAATCATCCCAACTGGTTTTTTTAATGCATCCTGTGTCTTTTCTAAAGCTTCTCCTTTTAAACCAAGTTCTTCTAATGTAAGAGCGTCTGATGTTTCCGACAAAAGTCTCATCACGATTTTCTCACCATTAAAAATCGGTAGAGTTGAAACCCTGATGGAATATTTGTATTCTTTGTCTTTAATCTTAAACCTCCCGTCTTGTGGAAGCCGATGTTCGTCTAATTTTAATTTTGACAGGACTTTAATTCTAGCCACAATCCCGGAACTAACTGCCCTGGGAAGAATCATAGCATCATGCAAAATACCATCTATTCTATATCTTACAACCACTTCTTTCTCTGTAGGCTCAATATGGACATCAGAAGCTCTTTGCAAAATCGCATGTTTCATTAGGGTATCCACAATTCTAATTATCGGTAATTTTCCAGCAGCTTTTTTAAGCTCTTCTGTTTTCTCAACAGTCCTTTCTTTAATTGGAACAATCCTGCTTGCTTCTTTATCAATAATCTCGCCAAACTCAACTTTTAAAGTTTTTTGGTATTGTTTTAAAATACTTTTAATACTTTCGGGAGTTGTTAGTCTGGCTAAAATTTTCAGATTAGATTTCTTTTTTATAAATTCAATTGTTCTTAAATCTCTTGGGTCAAGCATTGCCACTTCTAAATTTTCTCCTTTTTTCCTAAAAGCAACAATATCGTGTTTTCTAGCAATAGGTTCTGGAATTATTTTTAGAATATCAGAAGGAACTATTTCATTCTCCAAATTCACAAATGGAATACCCAAAATATATGCCTCTAACTTAATCAATTCCTCCTCTGAGACTAAACCATTAGAAATTAAAACATCTTCAACCCTTTTTTTGGTTTGTTTTGCCTTTTTCTGGGCTTGATCAAATTGCGAACTACTGACCAAACCAACATCAATCAGGAACGCTTTTAATTGTTGTGGCTCTACATGCATAAAATTACAAACTTTATGTTAACTAAAACACTAATTAATGTTTAAAAAATTTGTTCGCTGTTCACTGCCCACCCGATTGAACGTCAGCCGTTCGGGCGAATTCACTGATTTAGTATTCCGTTAACTTTTTTAAGAAGTTCTTCTAACTTATACTGAGTTTTTATCAAATAAGCAGTTGCTCCTAATTTAAAAGCTTTTTCCATATCTTCTATCTTCTCTATATTGGTTAAAATTATTACTGGAATTTTTTTTGTTTTTGAATTTTTTTTCAGCTCTTCAAGAACCTCAAACCCTTCTTTTTTTGGCAAAATCAAATCAAGAATGACCAAATCAGGAATCTGAGAAATAGCCATATTTAATCCTGCCTCACCATTTAGGGCACTAACGACTTCGTAGCTCTGTTCTTCTAAAATATTTCTGAGAGCTTTTTGGAGAATAGATTCATCTTCAATAATTAATATTTTTTTCATATTTTCGTTTTGAGAACTCAAACATATAAATATATAAACAAATATTTAAATACTTAAATGCCTAAATCGTTTATTTAATTGGTATTGTAAAGTAAAACGTTGTTCCATTTCTTTCTTTCGAATTAAACCAAATTTTTCCTTTTAGCCTTTTTATTGACAATTTGGTGATATATAAGCCCAATCCACTTCCCTGCACCTCTTCTTTCAAAAGATTCTCTGACCTAAAAAATTTTTGGAAAATATACTTTTGGTCTTTTTTAGGAATTCCAACGCCATCGTCTTTTATTTTAAATAGAAGATTCTTGCCCTTTTTACTAAGATAAATGTCAATTTTTCCTTTCCCTGGAGTATAGCGAATAGCATTTCCTATTAGGTTATCTACGGCCAATTTTAGATAATAGCTATCAACAAATATTTTTGGCAAATTGTCTTTACAATAAAATTTTATTTCAGTTTTTGATGCATCGCTAAAAAATTTAAACTGCGCAATTGAATCTTCTATCATCTTTTTTAAAGAAATCTCTTTTTTCTTCAGGGAAAAATTTTTGTCTTCTATTTTCGTAACAACCAACAAATCATCAATTAACTCTACTATTAATTGAATATTCTCTTTAGCATCATCAAAATATTTTTTTCTTTCTTCCAGTGATAATTTCGCCTTCTTTGTTGCTAATAGTTCTATGATCCACTTCAAACTAGTCAAAGGAGATCTAATCTGATGAGATGTTATGTCAATAAATTCTGACTTCATACGAGAAACTTCAATCAACCTTTCGAAATTATGAATTATTGTAAAGAAGATGATAAATAAAACAAATGCAACGGCAAGGACAGACATGGCTACCATTAAAGAATCAAGTGCATAATAACCAGTCCCGATTAAATAAAAAGTAAGTGAAGCGCCAATAATTGTTAGGCCCATTAACAAGAAAAGGAATTCAGGACATTGCCAAACAGAAACTCCATCCTCGCGACATTTTGAAAAAACATTTAATTGTTTTAGGCTGGATTTAAAAATCATATGATTGTAGTTGCATGGATTATAATAATATTGTAAGAACTTAATCACTTCGTTCGGTTAAAATACAAAAATAAATTTTTGTATTTCTCCCTCACTCGTAATTATGTTGTAAGAACTTAATCACTTCGTTCGGTTAAAATACAAAAATAAATTTTTGTATT
>CAYNRO010000011.1:0-10705 GCA_964399845.1 uncultured Candidatus Saccharibacteria bacterium
ATATTTCAACGTATAAGTATATAAGCACTGTTCACTGTTCGTTAATTTAATATATGGCGTCAAAGTATCCAATAGAACAAATTAGAGACATCGGAATAATAGCGCATATTGATGCAGGGAAAACAACCGTTAGCGAACGGGTGCTTTTTTATACAGGAATTTCTCATAAAATTGGGGAGGTCCACGATGGAAAAGCAATTATGGACTGGATGGAGCAAGAAAGAGAAAGGGGGATTACAATTACTTCAGCTGCAACTACGTGTTTTTGGGTTTCTAAGGCAGTTGACAAGGAAGACGAAAAAGAATTCCGGATTAATATTATTGACACGCCCGGACATATTGATTTTACGGCTGAAGTTCAAAGAGCTTTAAGGGTTTTAGACGGAGCAGTGGTTGTTTTTGACGGAGTTGCTGGAGTAGAGCCTCAATCTGAAACAGTTTGGAGGCAAGCCGATAAATTCAATGTGCCCAGAATGTGTTTTATAAACAAATTAGATAGAACAGGAGCTTCTTTTGAAAGAAGTTTTGATTCTATTCTGGAAAAACTTTCTCCCAATGCAGTTGCTGTTCAAATCCCTGTGGGAGAAGAGGAAAAACATAAAGGAGTAATAGATCTTTTAGAAATGAAGGTTTTAAATTTCGACGGAGATTTTGGACAAATAGTTAAAGAAATTCCTGTTTTTGACGAACAAGGCGAATTTTCAAAAGAAGCGATTGAATTTGCAGGAGAAGAATTGTTGAAAAAAGCAAAAGAATGGCAGGGCAAGATGATTGAGAAGATTGTTGCCGAAGACGCAAAAGCTTTAGAAAAATATTTTTCAGGAGAAGAAATTGCTCCGAACGATTTAAGAAGTATTTTGAGAAAAGCAACTATTGCCTATAAGCTTATTCCAGTGTTTTGCGGGAGCGCTCTTAAGAATAAAGGAGTTCAGCCAATGCTGGATGGAATTTGCGATTATCTTCCAAGTCCGAAAGACCTTGTTTCTGTTAAGGGAATTAATCCAGATACTGGAGAAAAAACAGAGAGAAAAATTGAAGATTCAGAGAGTTTTTGCGCTCTTGCTTTTAAGGTTGCAACAGACCCATATGTAGGCGCTTTGACCTATTTTCGTGTTTATTCTGGTTCCTTGACAAGCGGTTCTTATTTGTTAAACTCTATAACGGGCGGAAAAGAGAGAATTGGAAGAATTTTGAGAATGCATGCAGCCGAAAGAGAAGAAGTTAAAGAAGTTTTTAGCGGAGATATTGCTGCAACAGTCGGACTTAAAAATACGCGCACAGGGCACACTCTTTGCAGCGAAGACAATCCAATAGTTTTAGAAGAAATTGTTTTCCCAGAACCTGTAATATCTATTAGAATTGAGCCTAAATCAAGGGCTGATCAAGAGAAAATAGCGTTAGCTCTTAGAAAATTATCAGAGGAAGACCCAACATTTAGAATAAAAAGTGATTTAGAAACAGGCGAGACTATTATTTCAGGGATGGGGGAACTTCATCTTGAAATTCTTGTTGATAGAATGAAAAGGGAATTTGGAGTAGAATCGTCAGTTGGCAAACCACAGGTTGCGTATAAAGAAACAATTTTAGGAGAAGCTGAAGCTGAAGGTAAATATATTAAACAGAGTGGAGGAAGAGGGCAGTATGGACATGTTTTCCTCAGAGTTAAGCCAAAAGAAGAAGGACAAGGATTCAAGTTTTTAGATGAAATCAAAAGTGGAATTATTCCAAAAGAATTTATTCCTTCGGTTGAAAAAGGAGTTAAAGAAGCAATGGCGCGTGGTGTTTTGGCAGGTTATCCTCTGACAGATGTAGAAGTGGCCTTATATCATGGTTCATTTCACGAAGTTGATTCTTCTGAAAATGCCTTTAAAGTAGCGGCGTCAATGGCTTTTCAAGCAGCTACTAAAAAAGCAAAATTAATTTTATTAGAGCCGATCATGAAGCTTGAAATCGTTATTCCTGAAAAGTTTTTAGGCGATATTATTGGTAATTTGTCAGCCAGAAGAGGAAGAATTGGAGAGACGAAAGATAGGTTAAACACAAAAGTTGTTGACGCAAAAGTTCCTTTATCTGAAATGTTTGGGTATGCAACCACTATCAGGTCTTTGACAGAAGGAAGAGGAAACTTTACAATGGAGTTTAGCCATTACGAAGAAGTGCCGAAAAATATTACAAAAGATATTATTGACGGGAAGAAAAGCTAGGTTAAGTATTGACTATTTCGTTTATTTCTATTAATATAATAATATAATTTAACAATGAACAACGAACAACGAATAATGAACAAAAAATTGTTCCCTTTTTGTTGCTCTCTGTTCAACAATTAAGAGAATATGGCAAAAGAAAAGTTCGAAAGAGATAAAGTACATCTTAATATAGGAACAATTGGTCATGTTGACCATGGTAAGACAACTTTGACAGCTGCAATTTTGCATGTGTTAGGGCTTAAGGGTCTTAAGACAATGAATAAAGATGTTAGCCAAATTGACTCTGCGCCTGAAGAAAAGGCAAGAGGTTTGACTATTTCTATTTCTCATCTTGAGTACGAATCAGAAAAAAGACACTATGCTCATATTGATTGTCCGGGACATGCTGACTACATTAAAAATATGATTACAGGAGCTGCTCAAATGGATGGAGCAATTTTAGTTGTTTCTGCTCCAGATGGGCCAATGCCCCAAACAAAAGAGCATATTCTATTAGCTCGCCAGGTAGGTATTCCTTCAATGGTTGTTTTTATAAATAAATGCGACATGGTTAAGGAAGATGATTTGGAAATTATAGATTTAGTTGAAGCTGAAGTTAGAGAGCTTCTTAACAAATATAAATTTCCCGGAGATGAAATTCCAATAATTAGAGGTTCTGCTATTAAAGCGCTTGAGACTAAATCAATTGAAGACGAAGCAGCTAAACCTATTTTAGAATTAATCAAGGTTTTAGACGAATATATTCCTGAACCAACGCGAGATGTTGACAAGCCATTTTTAATGGCTGTTGAAGATATTTTTTCAATTGCTGGACGAGGAACTGTTGCAACCGGAAGAATTGAAAGAGGAATAATCAATTCCAACGAAGAAGTAGAATTAGTTGGAATAAGGCCTACTCAGAAAACAGTTGCAGTTAGCGTTGAAATGTTTAATAAAATTTTAGACCAAGGAAGGGCAGGTGATAATGTCGGAATTTTACTTAGAGGAACCAAAAAAGAAGAAATTGAAAGAGGACAAGTTTTAGCAAAACCGGGAACATTAACTCCTCACACAGAGTTTGAATGCGAAGTATATATCTTGACAAAAGAAGAAGGCGGTCGCCATACTCCTTTTTTCAAGGGATATAAGCCCCAGTTCTATATTAGAACAACTGATGTTACGGGAGATGTTATTTTACCAGAAGGGACAGAAATGGTCATGCCTGGAGATACTGTTAATCTAACGGTTAAATTGATTGTACCGGTTGCCCTTGAAGCAGAACAAAGATTTGCAATTAGAGAGGGAGGCAAAACAGTTGGAGCAGGAGTAGTCGTGAAAATTATAAAATAAAACATTCGCTCATCCGCAGGGATGAGCGAATATCGTTAGTCGTTAAAAATTTCGCAGTTTTTAGTTGCGATATTGATTCAATTTTACAATTCAAGATAATTAAATATTTAGAATGTCAACAAAACAGAAAGAAGCAAAGGAGGTCAAACCAAGACTTAGAATAAAATTAAAGGCTTACGATTACAGAGTAATCGATAATAGCGCAAGACAGATAGTCGAAACAGCCTTGAGATACGGCGCTGAGGTTTTAGGACCCATACCATTGCCAACCGAAATTCATAAATATACCGTGAATCGTTCTTCGTTTATACATAAAGATAGCAGAGAACAGTTTGAAATGAGGGTCCATAAAAGATTAATTGATATTTTGAACACCAATGCTGATATGCTTGACTCTTTGATGAATCTAACTCTTCCAGCAGGGATTGACATTGAGATTAAAACATAGCATACTGCCTTTTAGTTTGTATAACGTGAATGTTAGCGGTCCATCCGAATAAAATATGATTAAATTTTCTATTTTTGGAAAAATATAATTGATATTTTTGAATTAGTCTATCAGGCTGGGATGGAACATTCCCAGTTTTTATTTTCTTTAATTATGAAATTTATTCTTGGTAAAAAATTAAAAATGTCGCAAATGTTTGACGAAAAAAGAGATGTAATCCCTGTGGTTTTGATTGAAGCAGGTCCTTGTTATGTTACACAGGTAAAAACAAAAGAAAAGGACAAATACACAGCTATTCAAATAGGTTTTGAAAAATTAAAGCCCAGCAAGGTTAAAAATCCGCAAAGAAACACTCCCTATAGGCACTTCAAAGAGTATAGAGACGAGAGAAAAGATAGTCAGGAATTAAGAGTTGGTGAAAAACTTGATATTTCTATTTTTAAGGAGGGAGACAAAGTTTCAATTTCAGGAATTTCTAAAGGAAAAGGTTTTGCCGGAGCAGTCAAAAAATGGGGATTTAAAGGAGGATCTGCGAGCCATGGAACAAAACACACGCATAGGACGATTGGATCGGTTGGATGTATGTTTCCACAAAGAGTTATTAAAGGTAAGAAAATGCCTGGTAGAATGGGTTTTGATAGAACAACAGTTAAGAATTTAACAATAGCTAAAATTGACCTTGAGAATAATATGATTGCGGTTAAAGGAGCCGTGCCGGGTAGAAGAGGAACATTGTTAGAGATCAAATCAATGAACAACGAATAGTCAATATTTAAAATTTTATGAAAACAGTAGTCTACAATCAACAGGGCAAAGAAACAGCATCAACTTTATTGCCTAAAGATATTTTCGAAATTAAGATGAACGACGATTTAGTTCATCAGGTTGCTGTTTCCCAGATTGCCAATAGAAGAAGGATTATTGCCAAAACAAAAGATAGATCAGAAGTCAGAGGAGGAGGAAGAAAACCATGGCAACAAAAAGGAACAGGCCGAGCAAGGGTTGGATCAAATCGTTCCCCTATATGGAAAGGAGGGGGAGTAACATTTGGGCCAAGAACAGAAAGGATTTTTAAGAAAAGGATTCCAAAAAAGATGAGAAGAAAGGCGTTGTTCATGATATTATCTGCCAAAGCAAAGGATAATTTAATTTTTGTTTTAGATAGCATAAAAACAGAAATGCCAAAAACAAAGCCAATGGCAAAAGTTTTTAATTCATTGTTTCTTAAAAATGGATCTGGCTTGGTTGTGTTAGCCGCAAGAGATTTAAATACAATTAAATCAATTCGAAATATTGAGAAAGTTGGAGTAATTCAAGCTAAAGACTTAAATCCATTAGATTTGCTTTCCTATAAACATTTGATTGTTACTAAAGAATCATTGGAAATTATTAAAAAAACATTCATAGATTAACGCAATATGAGCTTATTAAATTTTCTTAAAAAAGACAAAAAATCTAAAACCTATAAACAGAAAGAAGCAAAAAAACCAAAGCAGGTCAAAAAAGAGCCGAGCGTTTTAGAGAAAGAAAAAGAAACAGAAAAAGAAAAGCCTGTCAAAGAGGTTAAGCCGAAGAAAGGGAGAGTTTCAGAAAGTTCGTACAAGGTGTTTGTTGCTCCTTTAGTAACAGAAAAAACCAGTATGCTGGAAAAAGAAAGTAAATATGTTTTCAAGGTTTTTCCAAAGGCGAACAAAACAAAGATAAAGCAAGCGATAGAAGA
The DNA here is from genome assembly GCA_964399845.1 of uncultured Candidatus Saccharibacteria bacterium. Taxonomy (GTDB): domain Bacteria; phylum Patescibacteriota; class Minisyncoccia; order Minisyncoccales; family GWA2-38-27; genus CAYXZK01. The sequence continues at coordinate 5,705 of CAYNRO010000011.1, forward strand.
TTTATATAAAGTTGATGTTTTAACAGTTAGAATTATTAATATTCCAAGAAAGCCCAGAAAAATAGGCAGACATAAGACATGGAAAAAAGGATACAAAAAAGCGATTATAAAATTAAAAAAAGGACAAAGGATAGACATTTTATCTAGATAGTTTGAAATAAGATTCTTTCATTATGAAAAAGGAGAATAAAAATTATTCAAAGAAAAAGTTAACCAAGAAAAAGCCTGAAAAGAGGTTGCTTGTTGCTTTGAAGAGAAGAGCTGGTAGAAGTGGTTCAGGTAGGATAAGTGTTCGCCATAAAGGAGGTGGAGTAAAGAAACTTTATAGAATTGTTGATTTTGGTCAGGAAAAAGTTGATATTTTGGCAACAGTTATTGCTTTAGAATATGATCCATACAGAACAGCCTTTCTGGCCCTTTTAGAGTATGATAATAAAGAAAAACGATATAGAATAGCTTCTGCGGATTTAAAGGTTGGAGATAAAGTAATTTGTTCTGAAAAAGCAGAGATTGTAAATGGAAATAGACTTAAGCTCAAAAATATTCCGATTGGAACAATAATTTATAACGTTGAGCTTGAAGAAGGTATGGGTGGAAAGATTATAAGAGCTGCTGGAGCGTCTGCAAAGGTCTTGGCTCAAGAAGAAAAATATGTTAATTTAGAGCTTGCGTCAGGAGAAATCAGAAGAGTTATAAAAGAATGCTGGGCAACCATAGGAACGGTTTCTCATCCTGATTGGCGTTATGTTAGAATCAAAAAGGCAGGAATTAATAGATTGAAAGGAATAAGGCCTTCAGTTAGAGGAGTTGCAATGAATCCAGTTGACCATCCTCATGGTGGTGGAGAAGGAAGGTCCCCGATTGGTATGAAGTATCCTAAGACACCTTGGGGAAAACATGCTTTGGGAGTGAAAACAAGGAAAAAGAAATGGACGAGTAAATATATTATTCAAAGAAGAAAAAGCAAGAAAAAATAATTAATTTCGCGCTTTCTAATCTATAATTTTAATAAATATGTCAAGAAGTTTAAAAAAAGGTCCTTATTTGGACGAAAAAATATTAAAAAAAATAAAGAATTTAAGGAAAGAAGATAATAATGTGATAAAGGTCTGGCAGAGGTCTTGCGAGATTTCTCCAGAAATGGTTGGTTTTACTTTTGGAGTTTATAATGGTAAGGAACACATAGAGGTTCGCGTTACAGAAGATATGGTTGGCCATAAATTAGGAGAATTTTCTCCTACCAAGAAATTTGTAAGACACGGAGGAAAGATTCAAAAAGAATTAGAGAAAAAGAAGTAAAGGAATAAAGAAGTTTTATGAAAGCATTATCTAAATTAAAATATTTAAAAGTGGCTCCGAGAAAAGCGCGCCTTGTAGCAGATTTAATTAGGGGAAAAAGGGTTGAAGATGCCAGTGTGATTTTGAATTTTACGATTAAAAAATCAGCCAAGCCGATTTTGAAACTTTTAAATTCTGCTATCGCAAACGCAGATAATAATTTTAGTCTTGATCCAGAAAATTTATATATCTACAAAATTACTGTTGATGAAGGCCCTAAATATAAAAGATGGATGCCAAGAGCAAGGGGCAGAGTTACAGAGATACAAAAAAAGAGTTCCCATATCACTTTAGTGTTAGAAGAAATTACGCCCGTTGAAAAGGACGAGAAATCAAAAAAGACGAAAAAGGTAAAGAAAATAAAGGGAGTAGAAGGAAAGAAAAAGCCCGCTGTTGTAGAGGAAAAATCTAAAACATGGGAAGAAGTTAAGAAAGAAAAAAATCTAGGCGAAAGTTCTGATAAGAAAAAAACGCCAAGTAATCAAGATCTTCAAAAGCCAAAAGAGAAAAAGAGTATTAAACGTATTTTTAGAAGAAAATCATTTTAATTAACTTATGTCACATAGAGTTCATCCAAAAGCATATAGAATAAGGAGGATAGAGGACTGGGATTCAAGGGGATTTTATAAAGACCATCAAGAGTACCTTGAGGAAGATTTTAGGATTAGAGAATTTCTAATGAAAAAATTAGAAAAAGTTGGAATAGAAAAAGTTGAAATAGAAAGATTCTCGAATAAATTGAATGTTATCATCTCGAGCGCCAGACCTGGTCTTATTATTGGGAGAGGCGGAGAAGGAGTAGAAAAACTTAGAAAAGATTTAGACAAAAGTCTCAAACGAAAAAGCATTGTTCAATTATATAAAAAATTTGCAAGAGCAAATGATAAAACAAATAACAAAAAAAATTCTGATTCTAAGGAAAAGAGTTTGAAGGAAACATCCAATACCGTAAAAAACATAAAAATAGAGATTAGAGAAATCAAGAACCCTTGGGCTTCAGCTAATTTGAGTGCGCAATGGGCAGCCAGACAGATTGAAAAAAGAATCCCCTATAGAAGAGCCTTGAAACAAGGATTAGAAAAAATATTGGAATCAAAGGGAGTTCAGGGAGCTAAAATAGAACTGGCGGGAAGACTTAATGGAACAGAAATTGCTAGAAGAGAATGGGCAAAAGACGGGAGACTTCCTCTTCAGTCTTTAAGGGCTGACATAGACTATTCAAGAGTTAATGCGTATTGCACTTATGGTGTGATAGGAATAAAAGTTTGGATATATAAAGGCGATAAATTTGACTAGTAGGCTATGGCATTATTAATACCAAAAAAAGTTAAACATAGAAAATGGAGGAAAAGAGTTTCTAAGGGCAATGAAACTCGTGCTACTGAGATTGCTTTTGGTAGCTATGGGCTTAAGTTTTTACAAGCAGAGAGGATAACTTCAAGGCAAATAGAAGCTGCGCGTAGAGCTATTATTAGATATTTAAGAAAAGGAGGTAAAATGTGGATAAGAATTTTTCCAGATAGACCGATAACAACAAAAGGGACAGAGGTTCCTATGGGAGGAGGCAAAGGAGCTGTTGACCATTATGTTTTTCCCGTAAAGCCTGGTAGAATTATTTTCGAAGTAGAAGGAATAAGCGAGGAAGACGCCAGAGAGGCGTTTAGAAAAGCTGCTGATAAGTTACCAGTGAAAACAAAATTTATTAAAAAGTAATTTAGTGTGAATCAATATGAAAGCCGAAGAATTAAAACAAAAATCTAAAAACGAATTAGAAAAACTTTTAAGAGAAAATCGCGCCAAATTGCAGGAGTTTAACTTTGATTTGGCTGCAGGAAAAATGAAAAAAGTCAGAGATGTTAGAAAGATTAAAAAAGACATAGCCAGAATACTAACAATTATTCATCTAAACGTTTAAATATTTAAACAAAGATCGGAATTGTTATGTGTAGCAACCAATATTTTCAGCTACCGATAGTTCAAACCCCTGCGAGGTTTGACTATCTACATTCTCGGTGGCTAATCCCGCTAAAGCGGGAACCATGCTTAACCACCTGCGAAAGTTATCTGAAAACATTGGTTGCCACACATATGTTAAGATGTTTAAATGTTAAAATATTAAAACGATATTATGCCTAAAAAACAATTAAAAGGAACGATTACTTCTGACAAACTTCAAAAAACAGTAGTGGTTGAAGTAGAAAGATTAAAAGAACATATCAAGTATAAGAAAAGATATAAGGTGCACAAGAAATACAAAGCCCATGACGAGAAAGGCCAATATAAAACTGGTGATAATGTTATTATTGAAGAATGTCGTCCGTTGAGTAAAGATAAAAAATGGAAAGTCGTAAGCAAAGTTTAGTTACAAGCAAAGCTTAAGGAAACGTTATTATGATTCAAACAGAGACAATATTAAAAGTTGCAGATAATTCAGGAGCAAAGACCATTCAATGTATTAAGGTCTTAGGAGGAACTAGACATAGATACGCCAAAATAGGCGATATTATTGTTGCGACCGTTAAATCTGCAGAACCAAGAAAACCTGTGAGTAAACACGATATAGTCAAGGCTGTTGTCGTGAGACAGAGGAAGTCTTTGCGTCGCGTTGATGGTTCATATATTCGATTTGATGACAATGCAGCTGTAATCCTAGGAACAGACAAGGAGCCAAAAGGAGGAAGAATTTTTGGTCCTGTTTGCAGGGAGTTGAGAGATAGAGGGTTTGACAAAATCATAAGTTTAGCTAAAGATATTATATAATCAGAAATTAAGTATAATTATGAGAATACATAAGAACGATATAGTTTTAGTAATAGCTGGTAAGGACCGAAATAGAAAAGGCAAAGTTATAGGATCTTTTCCTGCAAAAGGCAAAGTTGTCATTGAAGGCATTAATATGAGAAAGAAACACGTAAAACCAAAAAGATCTGGAGAAAAGGGACAGATTATAGAAATGCCTGTTCCAATGGATGTTTCTAATGTGAAATTTATTTGTCCTAAATGTGGAAAGTTGACTAGAATAGAGTACAAAACAGATAAAGAAAAAAAATACAGGGTGTGTAAAAAGTGTGGAGCCGAAATATGATATAAATATTTAAATAAATATGTTGAGTTTAAAAGAAAAATATACAAAAGAGGTTCTGCCAGCTATGATGAAAGAATTTAGTTATAAGAATGTTATGGCGGTTCCTAAAATAGAAAAAGTTGTTTTGAATATTGGATTTGGCAAAACAGTTTCAACAAAAACATCTGACGAACAGAAGAAATTTTTCAAAAATGTTTCTGAGAATTTAGCTTCAATTACTGGACAAAAGCCAGTTCTAACCAGCGCAAAAAAAGCGATTGCAGGTTTTAAAACTAGAAAAGGAATGTTGATTGGGGCAATGGATACTTTGAGAAAAAAGAAAATGTATGATTTTTTAGAAAAATTGATTTATATTGCGCTTCCAAGGACGCGAGATTTTCGAGGAATTGATTTGAAGTCTTTTGACAATGAAGGAAACTTGACGATATCTATTAAGGAATATACTGTTTTCCCTGAAGTGATTTTGGAAAATACTAAAGTTGTATTTGGATTTGAAATAACGATAGTAACAACAACGAAAAATCGCGAGCAAGGTATAGGATTATTGAAGTTAATGGGATTCCCGCTTAAACCAGCGA
>CAYNRO010000011.1:10805-13288 GCA_964399845.1 uncultured Candidatus Saccharibacteria bacterium
CGAACAATGAACAAAATAAATTAATTAATTAATTATGACTGATCCAATTACAGACATGTTAAATAGAATAAGGAATGCATCTGCTGTTTCGCATGAAACGGTTTCTATTCCTTTTTCTAATTTAAAATATAAGATTGCAGAAATTTTAGAAACGCGGAAGCTTATTGGGAAATTGGAAAAAAAGGGGCGGAAAACTAAAAAAGTTTTTGAAATTATTTTAAAGTATGATAATGTTGAAAAAAATGGAAGGCAAGAAACAGTCCCATGTATCTCAGGGCTAAAGAGAATTTCTAAACCAGGACAGAGAATTTATAAGCATTCTAACGAAATTAAAAGAGTTCAAGATGGATATGGGATTTCAATAATTTCAACTCCAAAAGGATTGATGTTGGGCAGGGAAGCAAAGAAGCAAAAGTTGGGAGGTGAAGTTGTTTGCGAAATATGGTAAAGGGTCATCGATAATTGATAATTAATAATTGATAAATAATTTATGTCGCGTATAGGAAAGCAACCAATTTTAATACCGCAAGGCGTGGAAGTCGTTATTGACAACGATATAGTTACAGCAAAAGGACCCAGAGGAGAACTTAATGTAAAAGTTCGTCCTGAGATTAAGGTTGAAAAAAATGAGGGAGAAATTTTGGTTAGCCTGAACAAGAGCGTTGGTAAAAACAGAAAATCTTCTATTCCATTGAAAGAAGGCCAAAGTAGAGCTTTTTGGGGCTTGTTTAGATCTCTTATTTTCAATATAGTAACAGGTGTTTCTGAGGGATATGAAAAAAAATTGGAAATACAAGGAGTTGGATATAAGGCAATTTTAGAGGGAGATAATCTGATTCTAAATATTGGCTTTTCAGATCCTGTCATAATAAAAAAACCACAGAATATTAATTTTTTAGTAGAAAAAAATATTATTACTATTTCTGGCATTGATAAAGAATTAATTGGGCAGATAGCAGCTAAAATAAGAAAGGTTAGACCACCTGAGCCATACAAGGGCAAAGGAATAAGATATGTAGGAGAAGAAGTTAGGAGAAAGGCAGGTAAAAAAGCTACTGCTGCTGGATCATAATATTAGATTTATTTTTTCAATTTTAATGAAAACAGAAATAAAAAAACAAAAAGAGATAAGACGGCATAAAAAGATTAGAGCAAGAGTAAAAGGAACAACTAGTATTCCCAGACTTTATGTTTTTAGGTCTTTAAATTATATTTATGCGCAATTAATTGATGACGATAAAGGTAAGACCTTGGTTTCTGCTAGCGAAAAAGATATTAAAGGAAAAACAAAGTCTGATAAAGCTAAAGATCTTTCTGGCAAAATAGAAAAAGCCTTTAAGGTTGGGGAATTTATTGCAAAAAAAGCCACAGAAGCTAAAATCAAAAAAGTAGTTTTCGATAGAGGCGGACACAAATATCATGGAAGAGTAAAAGCCTTAGCAGAAGGAGCAAGGCAATCAGGATTGGAATTTTAACCCGTAATCTGTAATTCAAAATTTTATATTTATGCAAGATAACAGAAAAACAAAACGAGAATTTGGAGCTAAAAAAGAGAAAAAGGAATTTGAATCTTCCTTGCTTGGATTAGCGCGAGTTATTAGAATGACTGCCGGAGGCCGTCGTTTTAGGTTTAGAGCGGTTATGGTAATGGGTAATAAAAAAGGCAAGATAGGATTAGGCGTTGCCAAAGGAAAAGATGTCGCGCAAGCAGTCGAAAAAGCAACCCTAAAAGCGAAAAAGAATTTGATAGAAATTCCTATTAAAGAAGAAACGATCGCCCATAGAGTAGAGGCAAAATTTGGAGCTGCCAGAATTTTGCTCAAACCACAGGCAAAAGGAAGAGGACTTGTAGCAGGAGGAACCGTTAGAGTTATCTGCACTTTGGCAGGAATAAAAAATATTTCTTCAAAGGTTATTGGTAAAACAAGAAATAAAATCAATAATGCCAAGGCAACACTTATGGCGTTAGAAAAATTGAAGCCAGAAAACTTGCCCGCTTCGCGTTCGGACGAGCAACAAACAGTGAATAATGAACAACAAACAGTGAATAATGAACAAAGTTTGTAGGGGACAGTCCACTACAAAAACATTTTTAATATTATGCAATTACATCAATTAAAACCAAAACATAAATCAAAAGAAAAAAAGAGAATTGGAAGAGGTGGCAAGCGAGGCACTTATTCTGGTAGAGGAATTAAAGGACAAAAATCCAGGGCAGGCAGAAAGTTTGCTCCAGTTATTAGGGGATTGATTAAGAAATATCCAAAATTAAGAGGATATCGAACTAATGCTCCTGAAAAAAATATAACAGTTGTAAATCTGGAGGTTTTGGAACAGGAATTTAATAATTCTGAAATAGTTAGTCCTAAAATTTTACTTGAAAAGAAAATAATTTCTAAAATAAAAGGCAGAATGCCTAAAGTGAAAATTTTGGCAAGAGGGGAGATTAAAAAAAGCCTTATGATTCAAGGTTGTGATTTATC
>CAYNRO010000012.1:0-13026 GCA_964399845.1 uncultured Candidatus Saccharibacteria bacterium
TTTTAACTAATTCTCATAGTTTGAGAGAAATAATTTTATTTCCTTTAATGAAACCGAAACATTAAATAGAAAACAATGAACAGAAAACAAAATTTTTGTTCATTGTTCATTGTTCATTGTTCGCTGTTCATTGTTCATTGATTTATGTTAGACATAAAATTTATAAAAGAAAATCCAAATAAAGCTAAACAAGGCTGTAAAAAGAAACAAGTTGATATTGATATTGACTTGCTTTTAAAGAAAGACAAAGAAAGAATAAAAATTCTTCAAGAGGTTGAAGTAATAAGAGCTGAAAAAAATAAATCTAATAAAAAAATTACAGAAGCTAAAGATAAGAACGAAAAACAGAAGATTATCGTAGCAATGCAAAAAATTGATAAGACAGGCGATAACCTTGAGAAAAAATTAAATGAGCTTGAACAAGAAATCGAAAAATTAGCTTATCGAGTTCCCAATATGCCCTTAGATAATGTGCCTGAAGGCAAAGACGAAACAGGTAACCTTGTTTTAAGAAAAGAAGGCAAAGTGCCTGAATTTGATTTTGAACCAAAAGATTATTTAGAAATTTCTAAACAATTTGACTTAATTGATATAGAAAGGGCGTCAAAGATTTCTGGAAGTCGTTTTGGATTTTTGAAAAACGAAATTGTGTTTTTAGAATTTGCTTTAGTGAATTTTGTTCTTGAAAATTTAGGCGAACAAGGTTTTATCCCAGTAATCCCTCCAATAATGATGAAGTCAGAGAAAATGAGAGGAATGGGGTACTTGGAACAAACAGACAAAGATGAAGCGTATTATCTGCCAAAAGATGATCTCTTTTTGGCAGGAACTTCTGAGCAACCCTTAGGCGCAATGCATTCAGATGAGATTTTTGATGAAAAAGAATTACCACGTAGATATGTGGGTTTTTCGTCTTGTTTTAGAAGGGAAGCTGGTTCATACGGAAAAGACACGAAAGGGATTTTAAGAGTTCATCAATTTGATAAATTAGAAATGTTTAGTTTCTCGAAGCCAGAAGAATCTGAAAAAGAACACCAGTTCCTCTTAAAAATGGAAGAAAATTTGATGCGAAAATTAGGACTTCATTATCAAGTGATACATATCTGTTCAGGCGATCTCGGGCTTCCAGCAGCAACTAAATATGATATAGAAACTTGGATTCCGTCTCAAAAGATTTATCGGGAAACTCATTCTGTTTCAAATTGCACTGATTTTCAATCAAAAAGATTGAATATAAGATATCGCGCTAAAAATAATGAATTAAAATTTGTCCACACTTTAAATGGAACAGCTTTTGCAATCGGCAGAATTTTGATTGCGATTATTGAAAATTACCAACAAAAAGACGGAACAATAAAAATTCCAAAAGCTCTGCATAAATATTTAAATTTTAAGATTATTAAATAGGGAAATTTGAGAAATAGAGATTACATCAACATGCAAGAACAAAAAGAAATTTATATTAATAAATTAAGAACTAACTATAAAGTTATTGGCAAAGGAAAACCCATTGTAATCCTACATGGTTGGGGAGGTTCCTCTGATTCATGGGAACGAGTTGCGAAAATTTTATGTTTAAAAGGATATAAGGTAATCTCGCCTGATTTTCCTGGTTTTGGAAAAAGCATAACTCCTTTAAAAATATGGGATTTGGACGATTACACGAATTGGCTTGAAGATTTTTTGCATTCTCTTAAATTGAAAAATATTTCCATAATAAGCCATTCGTTTGGAGGCAGGGTTGCTGTAAAATTTGCTGCTAAGCATTCAACTCAAATAGAGAAACTAATTCTATGTTCTCCGGCTGGCGTTAGAATTAAACCTAATTTATCAACTCAAACAGCTTTATACGCAAATGCTGTTGGAGGGTTTATTCTAAACAAGAAAGTTTTAAATTTGTTTAAAGGTAGCATTAAGAGTTGGTCTTATTTTTTTCTACGCAATAGTGATTATGTTAAAGCCGATAAGGCAATGCGAGAAATAATGAAAAAAGTTTTAGCAGAAGACTTGACCCAAAAACTTGTTGAGATTAGAGCTGAAACCTTGATTGTCTGGGGAGAGAAAGACAGGCTCATCCCTCTAAAATACGCTTATGTCTTTAAAGGACATATTAAAAATTCAAAGTTAAAAATTTTGCCAAAAATAGGACATAGTCCACATTTAGAAGATCCAGAAAAATTTATAGAGGTGATATTTAAATTTTTATGTTAAAAATATTTGTATCTCTCTTTTGGTTTCTAATTTTGACGAAATTGTTTATTTTCTGGGTTTGGTTGTGGCAATTAAAAGAATATAGGATAGCAAGAGTTAAAGATCATTTTAGGGCACAGAAAATAAAAAAGATAGCTTTTGGTTTGCATGGAATCAGATACCCGAAATTAACTAAAAAGACTAGCGTTATTCTAATTTCCGGAATATTTTTTGAGTTTTTAGCTTTATTTTATATTTTTCCCTTCCAGGGATATTTTTTTTATTTAATATTATTGGTTTCAATTATTTTAGCCCCGTTAATTTTTTCTCTCTTTATTTTATTTTTCCAAATTCCTTCGGTTGTCTTAAAAAATAGAATTTTTAAAAAAGCAAAAGAAAAAATAGAACAACGCAAAAACCTTTTAGTAATTGCTGTTGCTGGAAGTTATGGCAAAACTTCTACTAAGGAATTCTTAGCCACTATTTTAGAGGAAAAATTTAAGGTTCTTAAAACTCCAGAACATCAAAATACTGATTATGGGATTGCAAATTGTATTTTGAATAGGCTAACAGATGAACATCAAATTTTTATAGCAGAAACAGCTGCCTATGGTTTGGGCGAGATAACTAAACCTTGCCAGATGATTCATCCTAAAATTGGGATTTTGACAGGAATAAACGAACAGCATTTGTCTCTTTTTGGGTCTATGGAAAATATTGTTAACGCTAAATTTGAATTAATAGAAAATCTGCCAGAACAGGGAATTGCTATTTTGAATTGGGATAATGAATTCATAAAATCAAAAGTTAAAAGCCAAACACTAAAAACAAAAGATATAAATTTAAAATTTTGTTCAGCGCAAGGAAAAGCAGATATTTGGGCTGAAAATATTCTGATAGAAAAGGAAAAAATTTCTTTTAAAGTATTTTCAAAAGATGGAAATTCCTATGATTTCCATTTGAATTTATTAGGCAGACAAAACATTGAAAATATTTTATTAGCTATTTGTTGTGCTCAAGAACTGGGAATGAGCTTGCAAGCTATTTCAGAAGCTTGCGCAAAAATTCATTCAGAACAAGCTGGCACAAAAATTTTAAAAACAAATAATTTAACTATTCTTGACGCCTCTTATTCAGCAAATCCCTATGGAGTAATTGCTGATTTAGATTATTTAAAAATTTATCAAGAGAAAAAAATTATTGTAATGCCTTCGTTAATTGAATTAGGCCAAGCATCCGAACAAGCTCATAGGGCAATAGGAGAAAAAATTGCCCAAGTTTGCGATTTAGCCATAATTACAACAAAAGACAACTTTAAAGAAATAAGAGTAGGAGCGCTTAAGGCTAATATGAATCCAGAGAACATCTTGCTTATAGAAGATGTATCAGAGATTGTTCAGAAGATGAATTCTTTTTGCAAAAAAGAACAAGCAGATTGTGTTATCCTTTTAGAAGGCAGAGTCCCGCAACAATTAATTAAGAAATTGTAATTATGAATCCGTTTAAACCAATTTCTATATCTTTATCTCCTAATACTGAAAGGGACGATGTTTTGCTTGCTCTGAAAATGGTTTTTCAGCCAAATAAATGGAAAAAAGGCAAAGCAATTAAGGAATTAGAGAATAAATTCGAAGAATACCTCAATAGAAAATATGCTTTTTCTTTTAATAGCGGTCGTTCTTCTTTAATTGCTATATTAGAAGCTTTAGAAATAAAAGAAAATGACGTAGTTTTTGTTCAGGCCTTCACTTGTAATGTTGCCATAAATCCCATTCTATCAAAAAAGGCAAAACCTATTTTTATTGATATAGACAAAACATTAAATTTAGACCCAAACGATTTAGAGCAAAAAATTATCTCTGCAAAAAATAAAGGCAAGATTTTAAAAGCAGTGATGATTCAACACACATTTGGCTATCCAGCTCAAGTTGATAAAATTATAGATATTGCACAGAGGAATAATTTGATTTTAATTGAAGATTGCGCCCACTCTTTAGGTGCAAGATATAAAGGAAAATTATGCGGAACGGTTGGCGATATTTCTTTTTTCAGCTTTGGAAGAGATAAAATAATTTCTTCTGTTTTCGGCGGAATTGCAACAACTGATAATAGCATTTTTGCGAAAAAACTTGCTGAATTTCAACAGAAAACAAAACACCCTTCAAAGCATTGGATCTTACAACAATTAATGCATCCAATTTTAATGAATTGTTTTATTCTTCCTTGTTATTCAATTTTAGGCAAGTATTTTTTATTTCTTTTTCAAAAAATTAGAATTTTATCAAAAGCAGTTTATCGGGAAGAGAAAAGGGGAATAATTCCTAAATATTTTCCGAAGCAGATGTCAAATGCTTTAGCAATTTTAGCATTAAATCAATTTAGAAAATTAGAAAAATTTAACGAACACCGCAAAATAATTTCTAATTTTTACGAGAAAAACTTAAAAGAATTAAACCAATTTAATTTAATTTTTGAAACAAGGGGAAAGGAGAGGGAAGTGGTTTTTATGAAATATCCTATTTTAACGAAAAATTCAGACTATATTGTAAAAGAGGCAAGAAATAAAAACATTATGTTAAATGATGGATGGAGAAAATCCCCAATAGTTCCGTCTGATACAAAAAAAGAAAAGATGGGATACGTAGAAATGAGTTGTCCTGAAGCAGAGAAAATAGCAGAAAATATTTTAAATCTACCGACCCATATTCATATTTCAATACAAAATGCTCAAAAAATAGTAAATTTTCTAAAAAATTTAAAATGAAAATAGAATTAGCCAAAAATGCTGGTTTTTGTTCAGGGGTTAAGCATACTCTGGCAATGGTTTGGAACAATTTAGACAAAATGGAAAAACCAATTCGAATTTATGGCAATTTAGTGCATAATGAAGAAGTTATTAAAGAATTGGTAAAGCAGGGGATAGAGATAATAGATAATTTAGAATATGCCAGAGATGGAACTTTAATTATTACTGCCCACGGAATTAGTCCATTGGTCAAGAAAGAATTATTAAAACGAAAAAATTTAGAAGTTTTTGACACCACCTGTCCTCAAGTTTTACGAGTTCATAATTTAGCTAAGTCATTAAGTCAGGAAAAAAGAAAGGTTTTAATTTTTGGAGATATTTCTCACGAAGAAGTCAAAGGTATCCAAGGAGCAACTAACGAACAAGCAATTGTTTTTTCTTCAGAACAAGAATTGAATAAAATAAATTTTAATCCTAATGAAAAATACGGATTAGTTGTTCAAACTACGCAGGATTTGGAAAAATTTATAGAAATAGAAAAAAAGATTAAAGCTAAAATTAAAGGAATTTTAATCTTTAATACTATTTGCGGAGCCACGCGCCAGAGACAAAAAGAGGCCAGAGAATTAGCGAAAAAAAATGATATCGTTGTAATAGTTGGTTCAAGAACAAGCGCTAACACTAATCGGCTTTACGAAATTGCGTTGAGAATTAATAAAAATAGCTACCTGATAAGCAGAAGCAATGAGATAAAAATAAATTGGTTAAAAAATAAAACAAATGTTGGCATCACAGCTGGAGCTTCTACTCCAGACTGGATAATCAAAGAAGTAATTCAAAAAATAAAAAACCTAACTATGTAAAATAATTTTCTTTTCCGTTGTCTAATTTAAAAATAATTTAAAATGAAAACAATTAATCCTGATAAGATCAAAAAAGCTGATATAGTTGTAGGCATTCCCTCTTATTGCGAAAAAGACACAATCGCTTTTGTAGCAGAGCAAGCAAGTTTGGGTCTAAAGAAATACTTTCCAGATAAAAAAAGTGTTATTGTCAATGTTGACAATAGTTCTACTGATGGAACTGAAAATGTTTTTATGGACGCTTGTCTTGAAGTGCCACGAATTTACATTAGCACTGACAAGGGCGTAAAAGGAAAAGGTTATAATTTCTATAATCTTTTTTGGACAATTAAAGAATTAAAAGCAGAAGCAGGTATTGTGCTTGACGCCGACCTTAGAAGCGTTCGGTCAACTTGGATTGAAAAAATGGGGAAACCAATTTTCGAAGGATATGATTTTGTAGCTCCTTATTATATGCGTGCGAAAACAGATGCCACAATCACAAACCATCTAATTTATCCTTTGACCTATGGTTTGTTAGGTTGGGATTTGCGTCAGCCGATTGGTGGAGATTTTGCCTTTTCCAGTAAAATGGTTGACCTATGGGTAAAAGATAAATGGGAACCTGCTGTTTATGAATACGGCATAGATGTTTTTATGAGTTTAACTGCTTTTTTTCAAAATGTTAAAATTGCGCAAGTTAATTTGGGGTCAAAGATACATAATCTTTCTAATCCTAATTTAGGTCCAATGTTTTTTCAAGTGACTGAAACATTTTTTAAAATGATTTTAGCTAATTTAGACAAAGTTAAAAAAACAACAAAAATCCAGAAACCTGTTTTGCTGGGCGGAAACGAATTACCCATATTACCTAATTCTGATCCATTGAAAGAAATATTTATGAAAACTTTTTTAGACAACCTTGATTTTCATTGGCCAACAATTGAAAAATCCGTCAGCAAGGCCGTGTTAAATGATTTAACCAGAATCTATAAAAGTAGAACAGAAACCATTGATTTAGAACTTTGGTTAAAAATTGTTTATGATTTTCTTTCTGCTTACAAGCAAAGCGATTATTCTGCTGAAATTATTAAGGCTTTAGGCTGTCTCTATTTTGGAAGAGTAGCTTCTTTCTTCAACAATAACGGGAAACACACCCCAGAAGAAATAGAAGAAGAAGTGATTAAAAACGCTAATTACTTTTTTGAAAACAGAGATTATTTCTTGAACAAAATATAAAGACAAAAATTATGGACTTGAATGTAGTCGAAATAAAGAATAAGGAAATTTGGGAAAATTTTCTCCTTGTTTGCAAAGAGAAGACTTTTTTAGATTCTTGGAATTGGGGAGAATTCCAAAGAAAAGAAGGAAACGCTATTTGCCGTTTTGGCATTTTTCAAGATAAAAAAATTATTGCATGTGCTTTGGTTATTGAAGTTAAGGCCAAAAGAGGAAGCTTCCTATTTATTCCGCATGGACCAGTAATAAAGTCAAATACAAAATTTCAAACAACAGCTATTTTGAAAGCGTTATTAATAAAACTCAAAGATATTGCCAAAAAACAAAAAATGGATTTTATAAGGATTGCTCCGATCCTTGAAAGAAAAGAGGAAAATACGAACTCGTTTAAAAAATTCAAATTAAGAGATGCTCCAATCCATATCCACCCCGAAGTAACATGGGAATTAGACATTATTCCAGAAGAAGAAAGGCTTTTGAATAATATGCGCAAAACTACCCGCTATCTAATAAAACAGGGGATTAAAAATAAAGATATTGAAATTACACAAAGTAAAAATATTGAGGATTTGAAAATTTTTAATGAGGTCTACAAAGAAACAGCTCTGCGCAATAATTTTACTCCTTTTCTTTTAGAATATGTAGAGAATGAGTTTTTAGCTTTTAGCGCTGATAGAGAGATATCTATTTTCTTTGGAAAGTTTAAAGGTAAAATCGTATCTGTAGCTCTGATTGTTTTCTGGCAAAATATTGCCTTTTATCATCACAGCGGTTCATTGTCAGAATATAGGAAAATTCCAGTTTCTTATTTATTGCAATGGCAAGTTATACAAGAAGCGCGCAAAAGAGGCTGTCAAGTTTACAATTTCTGGGGAATAGCTCCTGAGATTAGAGATAAATCTCAAGCATCACAATCAAAGCATCCTTGGGCCGGTTTAACTTTATTTAAAATGGGTTTTGGCGGAAAAAGAAAAGAATATGTTAGAACACAAGATTGGCCGTTATCTTTTAAATATTGGCTAACTTATATTTTTGAGAAAGCGAGAAAAGCAAAAAGAAGATTATAGCGACTATAACTATGAAAAGATATCAACGTAATAGATACAATAAACGCAATAGACTCGTTAAGCCGAAAAAGAAAAAATCATTAATTCGTTTAATTATTTTTTCTAAATTTTTCTGGTTAAACTTTTTGGTTTTATTATTTTTAAGCGCTGGTTTTTATCTATTTATTTTCTCATCCTTTTTTCAGATAAAAGAAATCAAAATTAGCAACAATCAAGAAATCTCAACCGAAACTTTAGAAAATATAGTTAAAGAACAGATTGAAACAAAAATATTTTTATTTAATTCAAAGAGTATTTTTTTAGCTAATACGAAAGAAATAAGTCAAGATATTTTGGATAAATTTCCGCAAATTGCTAAAGCCAGCGTTAAAAGGAATTTTCCGAATACATTAAATTTAATATTAAATAAAAAACAAGCTGTTGGCGTTTTTGTTTTTGATGACAACAATTTTTACATAGACAAGCAAGGAATAATTTTTAAAAAAGAAAAAATGGATTTTATTCCTGAAGAAATTTTAATAATTAAAAATTTGTTTAATCCAAATCCAAACCTCGAATTAGGGGAAAAAGCAATTGAGGAAAATAAACTAAATCAGATTCTAAAAATTGAATCTAAATTAAAAAATGATTTGAAGATTAACTTTAAGCAAATTTCGATTGTTTCAGAAAGAAGATTAGATGTTGAAACAACCCAGGGTTGGAAAATTTATTTTAATAGCGAGAAAGATATAGATTGGCAATTAAGCGAACTTGATTCTCTTTTAGCGAAAAGAATTTCTTCTAATCAAGAAAAAAACCTTGAATATATAGACCTTAGGTTTGAGAAAATCTACATATTTCCATCAGCTAATAACGAATAATATTAGCTAAAATTTGACTTTTTTCTATTAATCAAATATAATCATTATACCTTTTTATGAAAAAAGACAAAAACACAGAGAACAAAATTCAGGAATTATTAAAGAAATGCCAAGAAACAAGTGAAGAATATCTGTCTAATTGGAAGAGAGAAAGAGCAAATTTTTTAAATTATAAAAGCGAAGAAGAAAACAGGAAAACTGAACTAATAGGATACGCCAATCAAGAAATTGTATTAAAATTTATTTCTATTTTAGATAACCTGTCTATTGCTGAGAAAGAAATCCCTGAAAATTTAAAAGGCGATAAATTAGTTGAAGGTTTTTTAAGAATAAAAAGCCAGATTTTAGATGTTCTCAGTAATGAAGGATTAAAAGAAATAGAATCTTTAGGAAAGGATTTTGACCCGAATTTCCATGAAGCCGTAGAATTAGTCGAACAACAAAATCAGGATTCTGGAAAAATTGCCGAAGAAGTGAAAAAAGGCTATATTCTTAACAATAGAGTTATTAGGCCTGCAAAAGTAAAGGTTGTAAAATAGACTATCAATTTCAAGTGTTCTGTTTCAAAAAATAAAAGATTAATCCTTGAGTTATTAATTTTGAGTTTTATCTTTGCTCATCTTTTTTTAATTATGAATAGAGATAAGATAAAAAATAACATTTTTGTAGTCTGTAATATATAACCTGTAAGCACGATTCATTATTGAAGAAGACGCTTGGATTATTATATTATAAATTACATTCTATACGACTTATGTCTAAAATTTTAGGTATTGATCTTGGAACAACATTTTCAGCAATGGCTATTATAGAAAATGGGGAACCGAAAATCATTGAGAACAAAGAAGGGGCCAGAACAACTCCGTCAGTAGTAGCGTTGACGAAAACAGGAGAAAGATTAGTGGGGGTTTTAGCAAAACGTCAACAGATTACTAATCCTGAAAATACCGTTTACTCTGCCAAACGATTGATTGGAAGGCGTTTTTCAGATGCAGAAATACAAAAAGACAAAAAACTTTTACCATATGAAATCAGAGAGGCAAAAGATGGTGGCATTGAAGTTAAAATGGGAGACAAATGGCACAAACCAGCAGAAATTGCAGCTATGATATTGCAAAAATTTAAACAGGACGCTGAAGCAAAAACAGGTGAACAAATCACAGAGGCTGTCATAACTTGTCCTGCTTATTTTGATGATTCGCAGAGAAAAGCCACAAAAGTTGCCGGAGAAATCGCAGGCTTAAAGGTTAAAAGAGTTATAAACGAACCAACCGCAGCTGCTTTGGCCTATGGCTTGACCAAAAAGAAAGACCAACAAATTATTGTTTATGATTTTGGAGGTGGAACTTTTGATGTTTCTGTTTTAGAAGTTGGCGAAACTGAACTTGAAGATAACAAAAAAGAATCCCATGTTGAGGTTAAGGCAACTGGTGGAAATGTTCATCTCGGAGGAGATGATTTTGACCAGGAAATAATTAATTGGGTAGTTTTAGAGTTTAAGAAAAACGAAGGAATTGATCTATCAAAAGACCAATTAGCTCTTCAGAGAATTAAAGAAACAGCCGAAAAAGCGAAAATCGAGCTTTCGACAACAATGGAAACAGAAATTAATATTCCTTTTGTGACTTCTGATTCCGCAGGACCAAAACACCTTTATTTAAAATTAACTCGGGCTAAATTCGAGGATTTAGTAAAAGATTATATCGATAAATCAATTAGTATCACTAAAGACGTATTAAAAGAAGCTAATTTTAAGCCAGAAGATATTGAAGAAATAGTTTTGGTTGGAGGACAGACAAGAATGCCAAAGATTCAAGAAGAAATTAAGAAAATCTTCAATAAAGAACCGAATAAAGAAATTAATCCCGACGAAGTGGTTGCAATTGGAGCTGCTATTCAAGCAGGTGTTTTGCAGGGCGATATGAATGAAATCCTTTTATTAGATGTTACTCCTTTGGGCTTGGGAATTGAAACCTTAGGCGGAGTAAACACTATTTTAATTCCGAAAAATACAACCATACCAACATCAAAGACGCAAACTTTTTCAACTGCTGCTGATAGTCAAACATCAGTAGAAATTCGTGTTTTGCAAGGAGAAAGGCCAATGTCTTCTGATAATAAATCTTTAGGAAGATTTATGTTGGATAGCATTCCTCCTGCTCCGCGCGGTGTTCCGCAGGTTGAAGTAAGCTTTGACATTGATGCTAATGGAATTTTAAATGTTTCTGCAAAAGACAAAGCCACTGGAAAAAGCCAATCTATTCGCATAGAAAGTTCGACTGGTCTGTCAGATGAAGAGATTGAAAAGATGAAAAAGGAATCAGAAATTCACGGAGAAGAAGATAAAAAGAAAAAAGAATTGATTGAAGCCAGAAATATGGCAGAAAATCTAATATATACTTCTGAGAAAACAATTCGAGAAGCAGGGGATAAAATAAGTCCCGAGCTTAAGAAAGAAATTGAAGAAAAAACAGAAGAATTGAAAAAAGTTAAAGATAGCGACAACCTAGAAGAGATTAAAAGCAAAACCACAGAATTCTCTGAAATGATTCAAAAAGCAGGAGCTGAAATGTATAAGGCAGCGCAAGAAGCAGACAAGAAAGGTGCGGAAGAACAAAAGAAAGAAAATACCGAAGAAGGCGAGGTAAAAGAAGAAACAGATGGCACAAAAGAAGATGAAGAGAATAAAGACAATAAAAAAACTGAAGACCCTGAAGAAGGGGATCAAAAAGAGAAATAAATCATCTTAACTTTTAAACAAATGAAAGATTATTATCAAGTTTTAGGAATTCCGAGAAATGCTTCAGATAAAGATATCAAGAAGGCATTTCACAGGCTTGCGCACAAATATCATCCAGACAAAGGTGGCGATGAAAAAAAGTTTAAAGAAATAAACGAAGCCTATCAAATTCTTTCAAACAAAGAGAAAAAAGCTCAATATGATAATTTTGGGAGGGTTTTTGATGATGCCCAGCCAGGACAAGGCAGTCCTGGACAGGGTTTTGATTCTAATTGGTTTTGGAAATCCCAGAACAGCGGAAACCAACAGTCAGAATTTGATTTTGAAGACTTAGGTGATGTTTTTGGAGATATATTCAATTTTGGAGGCCGAGGAACTCAGAAAAAAGATATTAAAAGAGGTAGGGACATTAGAGTTGATATAGAAATTCCTTTAGAAGAGACCTTAGAGGGTTCAACAAAAGAGATTTCTATAAACAAACTTGTCAAATGTTCTCGTTGTCAGGGGAAAGGGGCTGAACCAGGAACTCCACTCAACGAATGTTTTTCTTGTAGAGGTACTGGTCAAGTCCAACAAGTTAAAAGAACTTTTTTGGGTTCTTTCACACACTGGTCTGTTTGCCCTGAATGTGGCGGAGAAGGATATAAACCAAAAACACCTTGTAATGTTTGCAAAGGAGAAGGCAGAATTAAAGAAAAAGAAGACATTAAAATTGTTATTCCGGCAGGAGTTGACTCAAACCAAATAATTAAAATGAAAGGTAAGGGAGAAGCTGGCAGAAAAGGAGGCGAATCAGGAGATTTATATGTTAGAATTTTAGTCAAAGAACATTCTCGTTTTATTAGAAAAGGCGATGATTTATATACTTTTATTGAAATAACTTTTTCTCAAGCTAGCTTAGGCTCTGAAATTGAAGTAGATATGTTAGATAAAAAGAAATTATCACTAAAAATTCCCCAAGGAATGCAATCAGGTAAAATATTAAAAATTTCAGGTAAAGGCATTCCTCGTTTCTCTGGGAGCGGAAGAGGAAATATGTATATTGAATTAATAATCAAGACACCTAAAAAACTTTCTAGAAAACAAAAAGAATTATTAGAAGAATTGAAAAAACAAGGATTGTAAGCAATCATTGATTATTTATCAATAATCAGTTATCAATGATAAATGATCAACACGCCCCTATAGCTTAGTGGTAAAGCAGTGGCCTTTTAAGCCATTGACGAGGGTCCGATTCCTTCTGGGGGCACAGATAATCTATTCAAGGGCTCATGGCGCAGTTGGTAGCGCGCTTCAATGGCATTGAAGAGGTCGCGAGTTCGAATCTCGCTGAGTCCACAAT
>CAYNRO010000013.1:0-2085 GCA_964399845.1 uncultured Candidatus Saccharibacteria bacterium
AATAATTTTGATTGTAAAAAATTTAATGCTCAACAATCTGTGTCAGATTGCCGAATTTATAAAGAACAAGTATCGAATAACGAATTAAACGATTGCTATATTTTTGAATCTGATTTGTTTGTTAATTATTGTTTCTTAAAAACGCGCTAAACAAATGATTATAAAAAATCTATTACTAAAAAATAAAAAAATATTTTTATTTCCATTAATGCTTTCGCTGTTATTATTCGCTCCTAGAATTTCTATTGGAGCTGAGGGTGATGTTTTTTGGGAACAAGCAGATGATCTTACGGCTGGGACAGAATTAGCATATGGTGTTGCGGTTGATTCTAATTATGTGTATGCAGTTGGGTATCAAGGTAATATGAATTTCTGGCGTGTCGAAAGAAGAAATATTAGCGATGGAACCGTAGCATGGTCAGTTGCAGAGGATTTTACTCCATGGGCTCAAGATGTAGCAATAGAAGTTGCTGTCAATTCTACGGCTATGTATATTGGCGGAGCTGTTGATAATTGGTCTAAATGGCGCGTGGAAAAAAGAAGTCTTGGCGGTGAGTTTATAATATGGTCATATGAAAAGGATTTTACAGCAGGAAGGCAAGGTTCAGTTGCTACAATTGATATTGATTCCACTGGTGTATATATAGCAGGAAGCGAGAACAATGAAACTGTTTGGTGCGTTGAGAAAATAAAACCTGACGACGGTACTCTTATATGGGACGCGAGGATTGCCTCAGGCGGTTTAGCAGATGGAATAATTGTTGATTCTACTGGTGTCTATGCAGTCGGGGCGCAAGACGAAAATCTGGCGCGCGTGGAAAAAAGAAAACTTGACGACGGAACTTTAATATGGGAGCAAACTCCAGATTTTGGACCAGGCGCAGATGTTATCTATGAAGTTGTAGCTGATTCTACGGGTATATATTTAGCTGGTTCTCAAAACAATGATTCTGGTTGGCGCGTGGAAAAGAGAAGTCTTGAAGACGGAGTTCTAATATGGGAACAATATCCCAATTTAAGTTTTGGTAGCGATAGGGCTTTTGGCATAGGGGTTAGTAGCACGGGCGTATATATATCAGGATATCAAAATAATGGAGGTATCTGGCGCGTAGAAAAAAGAAAACTTGACGACGGAGGTCTAGAGTGGAAGAAAGAGGAAAATTTTCCAGGAGGAAGAAATTGGGCACATCAACTTGATTTCTATGCTGATGGACTCTACGTTGTCGGCCATCAGGCAAATAGAAGATTTTGGCGCGTCGAGAGAAGAGAAAAAACTCCTGAAACCTTAGAGCTTTCGGTTTCTTTGTCAGCAGATCCTGTGTCTGGGAATATCCCTTTAAATGATGTTGATTTAACAGCTACTGTTCAGGGAACAGTTGTCGGCAATATGAATTATGTATTTTATTGTGACAGAGATGATGACGGTACTGATATCACCCCTGGTTGGGATGCTAAGTATGACGATATTTCTGAAAATCCAAAAAAAGTTATTGATGTTTGCGATTATGTATCAGGGGGCAATTATACTGCTAAAGTGATTGTGGAGCGTGATTCATTGGTTGCTCAGGATAAAATCGCTATTAGCGCGATAGATCCTCTCAACCATTCTCCGATTGCAAGAATTTCTTGTAATCCAGCCAGTTGCGCTGGATTTGACAGCGAGCCTTTTCTTTTAATTAATAATTCTTTTGATTCAGATTCTACTAATCCTCCGGCTAACGATAACCATATTGTATATTCCGAATGGTTTATAGATAATAATTCTAAGTATAGTTGTAACTACGCTAATGGTTGTAATTTGACGCCGAATAATTATGTTAGCACAGGTTTCCATACAGCTAAGCTTTTTATTCGAGATGCGTCAGGAGCAACAAGTACCACAACAAAAAATTTCCAAATAAAGAGAGACCTTAATGTTGATTTTATGTGTTCCGCGGATAATGTTGTTTGGGAAAATTGCGAAAGTTTCGAGATAACTGAAAGAGAAACATTTTTCTTAAAAGACATTTCTATTCTCTCTGATGGGGCTGGTTCGGTTGTTTCCCGCAAATGGGAAAAAACGAGAATTCCTTTTGACGGTAGTAG
>CAYNRO010000013.1:2185-5199 GCA_964399845.1 uncultured Candidatus Saccharibacteria bacterium
TGATTAATAGGATTGAAAATTGTTTCTAAATATCCTAAAATACGCTTACCTAGTTAAGCGTATTTTAATCAAAAGATATAATTAGATAAAGAAAAAAATGAAGAAAAATCAAATTTTTGCGTTAATAATTGGAATGATCGGATTGATAGTTATGTTCTTTTTCCCAGAACCTGAAACTAATTTTATTTATTATGCTGGATTTGTTTTAAGCCTTATATTAATAATAATCCTTATTTTAATTCACAAAACTAAATAAAAATCATTTTTATAATTCTACTTTCTGATTGTTCAAGGCATAACTAAAATATTAATGAAAATATTAGAAGTTAAAAATCTTTCTGTTGAGTCAAAAGAAGATAATAAAAAAATATTAGAAAATATTTCTTTTAGCGTTGCAGAAAAATCAATTTATGTTTTGGTTGGGCCGAATGGGTCAGGCAAATCAACATTGGTCTATACCTTAATGGGCATGCCGAGATTTTCAGTGGTTTCTGGCAAGATTTTATTTTTAGGAAAAGATATTACTAATTTAGCCATTAACAAAAGAGCTAAAATGGGATTAACTTTGGGTTTCCAGGATCCTGCTTATTTTGAAGGAATAACTTGCGAAGCTTTTTTAAGAGCAGGCAATAAAAATATTTCTTTAAACGAAATCAAAAAATATCTTACTTTAGTCGGATTAGATCCGAAAAAGTTTTTAAACAGAGAGGTTAGCAATAGCCTGAGCGGAGGCGAAAGAAAGAGAATAGAATTCGCTTCAGTTATAGCCACCAAGCCAAAACTAATGATTTTAGACGAACCTGACTCTGGGCTTGATGTTATGATATATCGCGAGTTTTACAATATTTTAGAAAACATAAAAGAAGAGACAGGAGCCACGATTCTTTTAATTAGCCATAGAGAAGAATTGGGAGCCATAGCAAATCAAGCAGCGTTTTTAGATAAAGGCCAGATTGTTTCTAAGGGAAATTTTAGAAAAATTATGAAAGATTATTGTCATGCATCTAATAGAAGAAAAATATGCCCCTATGCCAAATAAATTACCCAAAAAATTTATAGATTCTGCCAAAAAATGCGAGCTTAGCGCTATCCTAAAACAAGGAGCAAATGCTTCACATCTTTACGTTGAATCAAATAAGACGATATCTCTTAAAAAAATCTATGGTTTGGAAATTTCACATCAGGACTCAAAGGAGGCAGTCAAGATAAAATTAGTTGTAAAAAAAGGAGTTAAAATTGAAAAACCAATTCTCTTTTGTTTTGGCATTTTAGGAAAAACCGGAAAGCAAAAGATTTTGTCGGAAATAAAATTAGAAGAAGGAGCAGAAGCAAAGATAGTATCACATTGCGCTTTTCCGCAAGCTCAAGATGTTTTACACGAAATGGAGGCTGAAATAAAATTAGAAAAAAACTCAAAACTTATTTATGAAGATAGTCATTACCACGGGGAAGATTATGGAGCTAATGTTGTTCCTCATTTTAAAATTTTTATAGGACAAGGAGCTTTTCTGAAAAATGAATTAATTTTGAACAAAGGTAGCATTGGAAAATTGGAAATTATTTTTGAAGCCAATCTTGAAGAAAATGCTTTATGTGAAGTTGTTTCTAAAATAATCGGCAAGGGCAAGGGCGATGATATAGAAGTCTTTGATAAAATTTTGCTATTAGGAGAAAATTCTCGGAGTCTAACAAAATTTAGGGGAGCGATTGCAAATCAAGGTAAAATGTTTTTTAAAGGAGTAACAGAAGCTAGCGCAAAAGGAGCGCGCGGACATATTGATTGTAGTGAAATTATTATAGGCAAGGCATTGGCCGAATCTGTTCCGATTATTAAAGTGAGCCATCCTGAAGCTCGAATTACACACGAAGCGTCAATTGGAAAAGTTAACCAGAAAGAGTTAGAAACTTTAATGACGCGCGGGTTATCAGAAAAGGAAGCGATTGATTTTATAGTTAAAGGCAGAATCAAATAGATAGCACATGCCATTGACAAGATACCCCCAAGGGGTATATACTTAAACCAAGTTAATTGAGATATAATAATTCTATGAGAAAGAATACTATTGTTCAACGATTAAATATTATCAAGGGGCAAATAAACGGATTGACTAATTTAATAGAGGAAGACAAGGGCTGTCAGAAAATTACAGAACAGTTTTATGCGATTAATGCTGGCCTTAAAAAAGCTATGGAGTTATATATCAAAACAGACATGGCTTCGTGTTTGAAATCTGTTAATTTCAAAAAAAGGAAAACAATTGAATTTTTGCTGAAAGAAGTAATTGATAACAAATAATTTGTTAAGATTAAAGGCGCTTTTTGTGTCTTTTATATTTGAAGTAAAGGTCGTTTAGATTTTAAGTGTTGTTATAAAAAAATAAGATTAATAAATAAAACTATGTATAAAGTAAATAAATCAAAATGTCTTGGTTGTGGAGTGTGCGTATCAAATTGTCCTGAAGGAATGAAAATGGGTCCTGACAATAAAGCAGAAGTAATTGATCAAAAAGAATTAGAGGAGTGTGGAGGAGATAGCGTTTGTCCGATGGGAGCTATTGAAAAAATTTCAGGTGAAAGCGATAATAGCGTTGAAGGCAACGAAGAAGGAGCTGGAGAAGAACCCGATTCTCGCAATAGCAGGCCTAATTCTGTCCAAGGATTTGGCAATCGAGATGGTTCTGGTAGAGGGCCAGGCAGAGGACTTGGTCAAGGACCTCGCGATGGGTCAGGCAAAGGACCCGGCAGAGGGCTCGGGAGAGGATTAAGAAAATAATAGTAAAAATAGTTCTTGAATTACGAAATACTTTTAGACAAAAATTACATTTCGCGATTTGATGATAAATATATAAAAATATGGAAATAACATTAGATGATCAGAATTTCGAGAACGAAGTCCAGAAAGCAGAAAAACCAATTTTAGTTGATTTTTGGGCAGAATGGTGTGGGCCTTGCAATATACTTTCTCCTATTTTAGATAAACTTGCTGAGGAGAATCAAGATAAATTTATTTTAGC
>CAYNRO010000013.1:5299-11724 GCA_964399845.1 uncultured Candidatus Saccharibacteria bacterium
ACGATTGTTGAAAATTTAGTAAAAGGGCTTTTGGCAAATGAGGAAAAACATGGTCAAAAGTATTGTCCTTGTCGTAGAGTAACAGGGAACACAGAAGAAGACAAAGATAAAACTTGTCCTTGCGTCTGGCACAAAGAGGAAATCGAAAGAGATGGAAAATGTTACTGCGGATTATTCTTTAAAAAGTAGAAATCAATGAATTTTATTATTTCTTTTATTTTTTCTTTTATAATCTATCTGCTTCTTTCAACTGGCTCTGGTAATATTTTATACTGGAGCCAAGCAGAAATTGTGACAGGAATTGGACTGTCTATTATTTCAGGATTAATAGTTCAATGGATTCTTGGTTCGGTCAGAATAAAGGTCAGTTCAAAATTTTTAAACCCATTGAGATGGGTTTTATTTTTAATTTACGCTTTTGGTCCTTTTCTTTTAAGTTTGCTAAAAGCAAATTTAATTGTTGCCTGCAGGGTTGTTACAGGAAAAATTAATCCTGGGATTGTTAAAATATCTCCCAATTTAAACACAGATTTTGGAACAGTTTTATTGGCTAATTCTATTACATTAACCCCAGGGACTTTATCTGTAGGTATAGATAAAAATAACGATTTATACGTTCATTTGCTTTGGCGAAAAGATAAAGCTACTGGCATCGACGCCGTGGCAGGCAGTTTCCCAAAATGGATTAAAAGAATTACAGAATAATAAATATCTAAAGAAATATTAAATATGTGGCAGATAATTGCTTTAATTTTACTTATACTGATTGTTTTGACTTTATTAAGAGTTTTTATGTCAAAAAATATTTTTGAAAAATTAGTGGCTTTAGATGTTGCGAATATTTTGGTAATCTCGCTTCTGCTTGCATTTTCTATTATTTCCAGACAATCATTTTTAGCTGATATGGCAATAGCTTATGCTTTGCTTTCTTTTATAGGTGTTTTGTATGTTACAAAATATTATAAAAATTATAGTGCGCAATAAAATATGTTTCTATCTTATTTTTTTATCTCAATAAGTTTAATCTTTTTCTCGCTAAGTGTTTTAGGACTCTTTAGATTTCCTGATGTTTACACCAAATTGCACTCCTCGGCATTGTCTTCAACTTTTGGTTTTATTTTTTTCTCCCTGTCTATCGTATTTTTTACTTTGCCTTTTGACAAAATCAGCATTGCCTTGCCAATCCGCGCAATTATAATTCTATTGATTATATTATTAACTGGACCTTGCGCAGCTCATGCCATAGCAAGAGCTGCGCATAAAAACGGCATAAAACCTTAAACAAAATATTATGTTTTTAATAGGTCAAATTATCCAAGTTCTGGTTTTAGGTGCAATAATCGTGTCTGCTTTTTTGGCAATGAAAAGTAAGGATTTATTTATTTCAGTTGTTTATTTGGCTTTGATGAGTTTAATGCTGGCAGTAGAATACTATATTTTACAAGCTCCTGATGTTGCGATTGCAGAGGCGGTTGTGAAAACAGGATTATCAACCGCAATTTTTATTATTGCGATATATAAGATTAGGATAATTGAGAACAAGCGAGCATAGTGTTCTATATCATATGAAAAACGAATTTAAAAAATATAATTTTCTAAATATAAAAATAATAATTTTAATCGTTTTATTTATTTTGTTGTTTGCTTCTTTCGCAACAATGCGCAATTTTGGCGAGCCAGAAAAGACCGAGATGGATGATTATTTTATTAGAAATGCGCAAGAACAAACAGGGAGTAATAATGTTGTAGCAAGCATTGTTTTTGACTACAGGGCCCTAGACACTTTAGGGGAGGCAGTTGTGCTTTTTACAGCTGTTATGGGAATTTCATTGATTTTCACTAAAAACAGAAATTTTTCTGTTCTTAAAAAAAATGAGCAAAATAATTAAAATCGTAAGTTTAACTGCCTTGAGTCCAATAATCATATTTGGATTATATATTATCTCGCACGGACATTTAACTCCGGGCGGAGGTTTTCAAGGTGGAGTAATAATTGCTTCTGCTTTTGTCTTAATTCTGGTTGCCTTTAAAAACGATATTAAACTATCGCATAAACTATTCGTGTTTTTTGAATCTCTCGGCCTTGTATTTTTTATTATTTTGGCGTTTTTGGGTATTTTCAAAAATACATTTTTATATAATTTTTTAGCCAACAGTTCTGGGATTTTAGGCAGAACAATTCAATTTGGAGCAAATACTGGATGCCTTAACAGCGGAGGAGTGATTCCTCTGATGAATTTAGCGATTGGCATAGAGGTTGCTGCGGCTTTATCTCTTGTTGCGCTTTTTATTATAAGACATAAGGA
Organism: uncultured Candidatus Saccharibacteria bacterium; assembly: GCA_964399845.1. Lineage (GTDB taxonomy): Bacteria > Patescibacteriota > Minisyncoccia > Minisyncoccales > GWA2-38-27 > CAYXZK01. The sequence goes on from CAYNRO010000013.1 coordinate 7,606, forward strand.
TCAGAATAAAACAAAATATGATTAGTCTTATATTTTTAACTACAATTTTTTTAATAGTAATAGGAATTTCAGGTGTTTTGTTTCAGAGGAATTTTATAAAAATAATTATTGCTATTAATATTATAGGCGATGGAGTAAATTTATTTTTGATAAGTTTAGGATATAGAGAAGGGGGTATAGCTCCGATTTTTACAAATGCAGTGTCATTGAATATGGTGTCTCCGACTCCTCAGGCACTGATTCTTACGAGCATTGTAATCAATTTGGCCATAACCGCTCTTTTGCTTTCCTTGTCTGTTTTGATTCATTCTTCTGAAAATTCAGTAAATTCGAAAAAAGAGCAAGACGAGGGGAAACCCGCATCTCATAATTCAAAGAATTAATATATGGCTTCAAATTTTATCATTCTAATAATCGCTTTCCTATTTTTCGGAGCATTTACGATTGCGCTTGTTCATAGGTTTGGCGCAAAATTTAGGAATTCTTATATTCTTTCAATTTTGGCTTTGATAAATATTCTGGCGGTTCTGCTTTATCAAGAGGTTGTTTCTAAGGGTTCTCTGATTTATACAGTTGGAGCTAAAATTCCTTCTTTATATTCTGTCCAAGGGTTTCCGGTAAGAATTATTTTAACAGCAGATGCTTTGTCAGGGTTTTTGGTCCTGCTTTTTGTGTCCATAGCATCTCTGGTTTTCCTTTATTCTCTGCAAATTTTAAAAGAACATCTTTCTCTAGATAAATTTTATATTTTAAGTTTTTTGCTTTTAGCAGGAATTCTAGGCTTTTTAATCACCGGAGATTTTTTTACGCTATTTGTTTTTTATGAAATTAATACGATTGCAACTGCTGGTCTGATTGCTTTCTTCAGGAACAAAGAAAGTCTTAAGTCGTCTTTTAACTATTTGGTTGTTTTTGCGATTGGGTCTTTATTCTTGTTGCTGGGCGTTGGTTTTCTCTATGGCAAATATGGAGCTTTGAATATGGTAGCGCTCGCCAATAATCTTGATTTTCTGCTTTTAGATAGAATCGCTTTGGTCTTTATCGCTGCGGCTTTACTGCTAAAAGCAGGAGCTTTCCCGTTTTATTTTTGGAAACCGCAGACATATAAAGCAATGCCAATTTCAGCAATTGTTTTAGCTCTAATGTCCTCTCTTGCCGCGCTCTATGTTTTGTTTAAAATCGTATTTAATATCTTTGGATATAATATTGTACTAGGATGGACATTAATTTTGTTCTCAATCCTTTCTATTTTTGTAGGAGTTTTCTTTGCTTTAAAAGAAAAAAGCATAAAAAGAATTTTGGCCTATCTCGCTATCTCAGAAGTAGGTTATGTAATTTTAGGAATTTCTGCTGGAATGATGATGGCGAATAGCGAATTTGGTTTTATGGCTATCAAAGGAGGATTATTTCATATGGTAAATGATGTTTTAGATATTAGTTTTTTGTTTTTGCTTGTTGGTATTATCTTTTATATCAGCAAAGCTAAAAACATTTTTGAAATTCGTGGAATAGGACATAAATATCCTTTTTTATCAGGGCTTTTCTTTTTTGGAGTTTTGGCAGTAGCTGGAATGCCACCATTAAATGGCTTTGCGTCAAAAATAATTATATATGAATCTATTTTTCACTTGAGTCCCGCTCTAACGATTTTAGGTATCATGGGAAGTATTTTAACTTTAGCTGTTTTGATTAAGATTTTTGCAATGATATTTTTAGGAACGCCTTCTGAGAATTTCAGAAATTATAAGAAGATTCCAAAATTAGCTGTTTCAACAATAATTATTTTTGCCATTATAATGCTTTTAATAGGGTTTTTTCCAAAAGAGTTTACAAACTCTTTTATCGACAAAGGAGCAAGTTCGTTAATCAATAGACAGGATTATATCCATTAATTTTGTTATTTTATTATGGAAATTATTTGGGAACCAAAAATTCTTTTAATATCTTTTATCTTGCTATTTGCCATAGCTTACTTTTTCTATATTTCTGGTGAGAAAAAATATCAAAAAGGCACATCTCAAGTCATTGCTTATTTCTCAGGCGAAGAACCGCCTGAAGTTCTTAAGGTTAAAAATGTTTACTGGGGCTTTTTTAAAGATTTTGAAAAATTTTACAAATTTCTAGCAACAACCCAAAAAGAAAATCCCAACGATTATACATTTAACTTTGTATTAGGCTTTATTGTCCTATTTTTTCTAATATGCTTAATTTAATTCTAAATTTTTTTCTAATAATATTTATAGCTTTTGGAGGCGTTTGCTTGGGTTTGTTTTTTAAAGGAATTGATAGAATTTTGAGCGCTAAAATGCAGAAAAGAGTCGGCCCTCCCATTTTTCAGCCATTTTACGACCTAAGGAAGTTAATGGTAAAAGAAAGTATAATTCCTAAAAATGCATCAAAACGAATTTTTGAAATAGCCCCATTGATTTCTTTGGTCTCATCTTTATTAATTTTGCTTTATGTGCCGATTGCTGGAAAATCTATTTTAGGAGGTTCAGGTGATTTGATATTAATTATTTATCTTTTTGTCTTCCCTGGATTAGGATTGGTTCTGGGTTCGTTTTCTTCAAATTCTCCCTATGCGAATATTGGGGGACAACGAATGATTATCAATATGCTGGGTTATGAATTTCCGCTTGTGATTGCTTCTCTGGTTCCGGTTTGGCTGGTTCATTCAAATGGATTTTTAAATATTTTTTCTTTGGAAACGATTTATAATAATAATGTCTGGAATTTAGTGGGACCGCTTGGAATTGTAGGTTTATCAATAGAAGCAATTGTTGTGTTTTTAGTTATGGCAGGCGAATTGTCGCAAACTCCTTTTGATATAGAAACAGCCGGCTCGGAAATAGCAGGTGGAGCGCTTGCAGAATATTCAGGCAGAAACTTAGCAATGTTCTATTTAGCAGAAGCCGTTAAAGTAATTGCAATTGCTTCATTGTTTAACGCGCTTTTCTTTTCTTGGAATATTGACGCTAACTTCGGCATACAGCTCTTAATTTATATCTTTAAACTATTCTTAATATCTTTCGTAGGACTTACAATTATCAGAACAACAACATCAAGATTTAAAATTAGTCGCCTGACAAGGTCCTATTGGGGATACATTGGGTTACTTGCGATTCTTGGATTTTTATTTATCCTGTAAAATATACTTTAAAAATATGGGTTCAAAAAATATTGAAAAGAAAAAAATAAAAAAAGTGGCAAAATCAATTTGGGTATTTAATTGGTTTAATTCCTGTGGCTTTACAGAAGTTTTGCCAATGGTTGGAAGCAGATGGGATATGGAAAGGTTTGGATTAATTCCTGTTTCAAGTCCAAGGCATGCTGACTGTTTGATTATTGCTGGATACCAAACAATGAAATCAATCAAAAGGGCGCGTTTAATATATGAGCAAATGCCTTTTCCCAAAATAGTGGTTTCCCTGGGATGTTGCCCTATGACAGGCGGAGTATATTGGGATTCGTATAATACGATAAAAAAATTAGAAGACTATATCCCAGTGGATTTAAATATTCCGGGTTGTCCTCCAAGACCAGAAGCAATCTTTGACGGAATTCATAAATTTATCCAATCCACAAAATAATAAATGATAAGTAATCAATAATCTATGCAAAACCTAACCTCAAAAATTCAATCAAAATTTAAAGTAGAAATTTTGAAAACAGACCAAAACGAAATTTGGATAAAAATTGACAACCAGGATCTGTTAGATATCTCTATTTTCGCAAAAGAAATCGGCTTTGAGTTTTTTTCTTCTTTAGCAGTAATTGATTTTCCTGAAAAAAATACAATGGAATTGATTTATCATATTTGGAATGAGGAAGATAAAGTTTTATTAAATATTAAAACAGAAATCAAAAGAGAGAAACCAAATATCATCTCGCTTTCAGAAGTATATGCTTGTTGCCAGATTCACGAAAGGGAAGCTCACGAACTTTTCGGAGTTAAATTTTCAGGTAACCCAGATCTGTCAGAATTATTTTTAGAAGATTGGCAAGAACGTCCTCCGTTTCTTAAAGATTTTAATTCACGGGATTATGTTAGAAAGAATTTCTACAACAAAAACAAAAAGAACGAAAAAGGATATTTCAACAATTGATCAATAATAAATA
>CAYNRO010000014.1:0-3549 GCA_964399845.1 uncultured Candidatus Saccharibacteria bacterium
ATCTCTGCCTGAGCAAAAATTTCACAATTACCAATAAATACTACGACTAACAACATTATTATGCTTGCTACTATCTTTCTCATTTCGTTTCTCCTTTTTTTCCAATTTGGAAATTAAAAAAATTTTGTTTCGTTTCTTGTCAATTTGACATACCTGGTTTTGTTCTATCCTAACAGCTACCTCCTTTTAAATTTAATATTTTATTGTCAAAGTTCTCTTAAAAATCAAGAAAACTCTTAATTTCTTAAGTAGCCTTGTTTTACATCATTCTGTCTTTTTTGTCAACAAAAAAACCTGTGGAAGTCAAACCTCCACAGGCTTTTTAAAACTCTTGTAATCCTTACTTTAAATCAACTGTTCCGCCAGCAGTTTCAAATTTCTTTTTGATTTCTTCTGCTTCTTCTTTCTTTACATTTTCTTTTACCATTTGAGGTCCACTCGCAACAGCGTCAACTAAATCTTTTGCTTCTTTTAATCCTTTGTCAACGACATCTCTAACAACTTTAATAACCTCAATTTTCTTTTCGCCGACTCCAGTTAACTCTATATTAAAAACACTTTTTTCTTCTTTTGCTTCAGCATCTTCAGAAGAAGATGATGCAGAGGCAACAGCAACAGGAGCTGCTGCAGAAACTCCAAATTTTTTCTCTAAAATTTTAACTAATTCTGACAAATCCAAAACAGTCATTTTTTCTATTTCTTCAACAATAGATTTAAACTTTTTTGGAACCTCAACTTCTTTTTCTTCTTCCTCCTTTGGTTCTTCTTTTTTTGTTTCCTCTTTTTTAGGAACTTCTTCTACTTTTTTTTCTTCTACTTTTTCCTCAACTTCTTCTACTTTTTTTTCTTCTTTATTTTCTTCAGCCATATTTTGGTGAACAATGAACAACGAACAATGAATTGGCAAATAAGCAAATTCTGTTAGTTGTTAATTATTTGTTATCTTTTAATTTATTATTGATTATTGATAATTATGCTTTAGCTTTTGCTAAAACAGTTATTAGACCTTTAATATTCCCTTGTAAAACATTAGCAAATCCAGATATTGGGCTTGCAATACTACCAACTAATTTCGCCAGAAGTTCGTTTCTGGAAGGCAATTTTGCCAAAGTAATAATTTCTTCTGCTCCTATAAGTTGATTTCCAAAAAATCCTCCTAAAATTTTCAGGTTTTGGTTTTGTTTTTTAAAGTTATAGGAAATTTTAGCTGGGGCAATCTCATCCTTAAAACCGAAAATTAAACCAACCTGACCTTCTAATTCCTTAAATCCAATTTCTATTTTTTCTTCTTCAAAAGCTTTATTCAATAAAGTTTTTTTGGAAACAGTTAACAAACAATCATCTGTTTTTAATTTTTCCCTTAAGTCAAAAAGTTCTTCTGCTTTTATTTTTTCAACAGCAACAAAAACAATAGATTTTTGTTTAGAAATCTTTTCCTTTAAACTTTTGATAATCTCCTTTTTTTTTGTGTGTGCTAAAGCCATAAATTTATATTATGTTAAAAAACAAAATCTGTGATTTCCACAGACAATAAAACTAATTTCTAACTCTATTAAATAGCTTGTTTTATAAATTATAATTTATAAATTTTGCTTAACAGGGTTTTATCTTCGGCAGGTCTTAATTTGCCTGCTGTCTGCAGATAATTTTTCTTTTGTATGATTGTATAATACTTATCTTAAAAAATTTGTCAACATCAGTCCGATCTACTCTTCAATGCAGAGCAATTTTTGTTCAACATTGCAATATTTTCCTTGTTGCGACACAAAAACATTTGCGCCTTGCTCTATTTCCAATCCACTTGAAAGCCCACCTAAAGCAACTGCGCTGGTTAGTTTACCTTCTGGGGTATAACAAGTCGGAAAGGAAGATGCATCGCCTCCTTCCCAAGAAAGATAGTTTTGGGCAAACATATCTTCTTTAGTCCAATCTTGACAACTTTCAGTAAAACTATACTTTTCAACTAAATTTGTATACGGTTTAGCAATCACACTATAAATTTGCACGCAATTTTCTTTGCTATCCTCGTTAATCCTTCCAATCCATATGTTGCCGAGGTCTTGCAAGAAATTCTCTTCTAACTTTTCATTATTTATCATTACTAAATTTGAAAATTTCTGTAAAAATTCATCTAAATTCCTTCCTAACACCCTATGACAAGTAGCTTTTCTGCTCATCAAATCAGCAGCAGGTTGTGCTTGAATAAAAATCCCTTTAGTTTTTCTTGGAGTTTGTTCTATTCTTGCAATAGCTGATTCATTTTTTTTATCTCCACCAATAAATGCATGCCAAGTTCCTGCAAAACCTTTTGTTTCTGCCTCTTTGCGACATATTTCGTCAGCTCCCTCAAATCCTCCTAAATTTCCCCTGTATTTATTTTCTGTAATAAAAACTCTTCTTAGGTTTGGTAAATCGTTAGGAAGATAAGGCCATTCGTTTTCAACAGACAAGCTATCGCAACTCAAAAGTGCAGGATAAATAACTGCAAAAGGACCACTGGAGTAGTCTATTCTACTATTTTCTTTTAATGGATATTCAAATACTGCTACCCAATAATCATCTCTATAGTCTTGACCCGGATAAATTTTCCATTCATATTCGCCTAATTTGGCAGGAATATTTTTAGCAATCCATTTCGGCTCTTTGCCTTTAAATAAAACGATTCCAACTTTCTCAACACTTTTTGCTTCCCAAGTAATTTTATAAGTCTGACCAATGCCCCACTCTTCTCCGCCATTTGGTGAGATAATTTCAATTCCTTTTTGAAATTGAGATAAAAATAAAAATGCTATAAATCCAGCAACAATAACCACAGCTGCTATTAAAATATAAATTAAATTTTTTTCAATTGTAAATTTTTTAAATGTTGGAAAATTCATAAAATGTAAATATTAGAATATATTATATTTATTCTGAAACAGGACAAGCTGGATTAAACTCTACTTTTAAATCTTGCATAATGCTTAGCCTTTCTTCGTCACTATATTTTTCAAGACTTGTTGAAAAAATTCCAGAATAAAGATTTTTGCTATACTTCTCGCATTTTTCTGTCCAGCAATTATATTGTTCGTGATTTAAAAGATTTTGTCCTTCTTTAGTTTCTCCAATATATATCATATCATATTCTTCACCTTTTTTGCATAACATAACATATATAGCTGTCTCCCCTATAAACGATCGTTCTTTTGATAATAAATAAGGACCTTCAAAGCAATACCCTCCTATGGTAATAAATTCAGGTGGAGAAGGAAAATTTACGGAAGGAGACGAAGGAAATTCTTCTGAACTTGGATGAGGAAGAATAACTTCTCCTTTGTTTAAAATATAGCTGAATAGAAGGAAAATAAGAACAACTATCACAAGAGCTGAAAAGCCATACAAAGAATTTGACAAAATCTTAGTCCCCTCTCTTTTCTTTTCAGTATCTTCTTCAGCTTTTAACAAAATAATAGCCCCTCTAATAAATATTATGGACACCAAAATGAAAGCGGAACTAAAAAGTAATAACGGAAGATTGTCTAAAAAATCAAAATTACTCATTGATAATTT
>CAYNRO010000014.1:3649-4742 GCA_964399845.1 uncultured Candidatus Saccharibacteria bacterium
TTTTTGCAAATTCTTCTGCAGCCTGCGGACCACTGGCGGTAACTATTTTATCTTCGATAACAACTGATTCTGGTTTAAAAATCGCTCCATTGCTTTCTAAAATCTTAATGGCTGATTTATCCATAGCAGAATTCCAGACAGTCGCATTTTTACCTTTTAACGCACCTGCTTTTGCTAAAATCGCAGGAGCAATACAAATCGCTCCTATGAGTTTTTTATTTTCAATTGTTTCCCTAATAACTTGATGACAAGTATTGTCTTCTATGTATTTTTGAGCTCCATACCCTCCTATAAACAAAATAGCGTCATAATCTGAAACATTAATATTTTCTATCAAAATATCAACTTTTGTTTGATTTCCCTGACTGCCGATTGCCTCGCCCAACGAACTGCTTGCAGTAATGATTTTGATTCCAGCTTCTTCTAATATCCCTTTAGGAATAAGATATTCTTCATCTTGAAAATCCTTAAAAGCTATCACCATTACTATTGTTTTGTTTTCTAAAGCGTTTTTTGTACCCATATTAATATTTTAACAATTATCTGCATTAAAATCAAAGAAGCTGGTCAAGACCCGAGCTTGACCAAGCTGGTCAAGACCCGAGCTTGACCAATTATTTTAAATATTTTGCTTTATCTCTATTATGTCCGTCTAAGGTTTTGTTGAAAATGGTTTTTCCTTCTGGAGTTGATAAATAATAAAAATATCCATTTTCTTCGGGATATATTGCAGCCAAGATACTCTCAAGCCCTGGGTTAGAAATAGGCCCCAACGGCAATCCTTTGTATTTGTAAGTATTAAAACGAGAATCTACTTTTAAATCTTCCAAAGAAACTCCTGTTGATTTTTCTCCAGTGATATAGACTATAGTGGCGTCAACTTGTAAAGGCATTCCGATTTCCAATCTATTTCCTAAAATCCCTGAAACAATTTTTTTATCTTCAACGGTTCGCACTTCTTTCTCAATCAAAGAAGCTATTGTAATAATTTCGAAAATTGTTTTATTCTGCGCAATAATTTCCTGTCTTAAATCAGAATTTAGTTTTTCTCCAAAATTAGTCAACGTCTTGCGAACAATATTTTCTATCTCTT
>CAYNRO010000014.1:4842-11220 GCA_964399845.1 uncultured Candidatus Saccharibacteria bacterium
GTTCGCTGATATAGTATGTATCAGGAAAAAGATAGCCCTCTAACCCAACATTTTTAGGTTTATCTTTAAGAAAATCAAATTCGGCGCTAAAATCGATAGGCATAGGCAAATCTTTTGTAGAAGAATAATCTATTTCAGGAAAGCCAACTATTTCAAATAATTCTTCTGCTAAAAACATACCTTGGTTTTCAAAATACCAACCAATATCCCTTAAATTCCAGCCTTCGATTATAGTTATTGTTTTTTTAATCGTATCTCCTGAAACAATTTTCTTTGCGATTTCTGGAATATTCATTTTTGGCGAAAGTTCGTATCTCCCTGCTTTAATCTCCCCTGCCTTGTCTTGTGATAATAGATATACCCTAAAGAAAACACCATATCTAATAAATCCTTGCGCTTCTAAGTTGTAGGAAATTTCTTCCACGCTTTGCCCACTTTCAATGAGAAAATCTTTTTGTCCTGTAAAATTAGAATCTTTTGGAACATAAATACAAAACCACAGCAAAAAACATATAAGGAAAATAGCTGTTAATAAAATTAGAAAATATTTCATTTTTTATTTAATGTTTTGTTTCTGAACTAGTGGCACAAAAATGAAACCGGGGTATTCGTTTTTCTTAAATTGGTTATTGGTTTGTTTTTCTAAAACCCATATAGACTCCCTGACAGAGCTTACGATTTTCCCTCCTATTTTTAATTGGTCTTTCCATGCTTTAGGAATTTCTTTTTTAACAGAAGCTGAAACTAAAATTTTATCAAAAGGAGCTTCTTTTTTATATCCTTTTGAACCATCAGCGCAGATGAATTTAACTATCCCCTTTTTTACAAAATTATATTTCAGTAAATTTTTTTCTCCAAATCTTTTTAATTCTGGAATAAGTTCTATGGAAATAATTTTACCTTTATTTCCAACTATCTGCGCTAAAAGAGCCGTTGTGTAACCAGAGCCAGAACCAATATCTAAAATCTTTTCCCCTTGCTTAGGCTGAAGTTTTTCAAGCATAAAAGCAACCACTAACGATTGAGAAATAGTTTGGCCATAGCCAATAGGCAAAGCTTCGTTTGCGTCGTATAAATCTTTAAGATTATCTCGTAAAAAATCCTTTCTCTTTATTTTTCTGAAAGCGTCTATTATAATTGGCGTCCTGAGCCATTTTTTTTGAACTAATCTGTCAATTAAATCTAAAGTCACATTTTTAGAAAAGGATGTCTTAATTTAAACCCCAATTTCTGAACAAAATCTAAACGATTAAAAAATAAAATACCGTTTAAGTGATCAATCTCGTGTTGAAACTCTCGTGCCAGAAATCCTTTTGTTTTCAGTCTAATTTTTCTATTATTTATATCCAAAGCCTCTATCTCAACTTCTGTTGCTCTTTTTATTTTTATGAATATATTAGGAAAACTTAAACACCCTTCTTCTTCTATTTCCGTTTCTATGTTTTTACTTAAAATCTTAGGATTAGCCAATGCCAAAACTTGCTGACTTTCTATGTCAACAACTATAATAATCCTTTTTAGGATACCAACTTGCGGAGCAGCCAATCCAATACCTTTATTTTTTTGCATAGTATGAGCCATATTCTCCATAAGCTCTCTTACCTCTTGGTCAACTTCCTTTATTTCTTGAGACTCTTTTCTCAAAACAGGATTATTAAATTTTTTAATATCTAAAATTTTCATATTATTTTTCATTTTACTCTATCTAAAGACAAAATAAAAGATGCGCGTCTTTCGCGCGCAATCAATTTGCGGGTCTGCCAGGAATCGAACCTGGAACCTTTGGTTTTGGAGACCAATACTCTGCCTAATTGAGCTACAGACCCCTATGACTTAGTTTTTACTCTTTTGACTTTAAAAATGAAAAATTTTACTTGACAGGTTTTTTGGGTTTGTTATACTAATAATGTGATAGCATTCTGGAGGGCCTTCGGGCCCTCCGGACTTTTTTTATATCATTGCAATCTCGTTCTTTAATTTTTTAAGATTTACATACTTAGCTTTTTCGATTAACTCACGAGAAATATGATTCTTGGTAGACATTACAATAATCCGTTTTCCTTTTTTCTTAATACGATCAATGGGTGGAGCAAAATCACTATCACCTGAAACCAATATAGCGGTATCATATTTATCCACTAACTCAACCATCTCAAGCGCCAATTCTACGTCTAAGCTCCTTTTGTATTTATTGCGGTTAGCGCTTATCTGAATTTTCTTAATTGCTTTAGTACGTAAAATATAGCCATTAATGTCCAACATATCTAAAAACTTCTGTTCGGTTTGTCTATTTTCGTCATAAGCAGCATAGATAAAACATTTCGTGTCTTCTCCACATTCTTTCTTAAAATATCGCATTAACTTTTCGTAAGATATTTTCCATCCCAAAGTCCGTTGGGCATAAAATGTATTGGCAGAATCAATAAAAACATAAACTTTTCCTTTGACGAATTCGTGAATCATAAAATTATTCTGCTACTTTACTTCTTTGTTTCTTTATGCAAAGTATGCTTTTTGCACCATTTGCAATATTTTTTCATTTCCAACTTCTCTTCAGCCATTTTTTTTGATTTATGGGTGAAGTAATTTATTCTTTTGCATTCCTCGCATTTAAGTTTTATGAATGGTTTTTTCTTTTTTGCCATATTTTTTTATTTAACTTGTTTAATAAGCCGATTAATAAGCCGAGAATGGGAATCGAACCCATGACCTTTTTCTTACCAAGAAAATGTTCTGCCACTGAACTATCCCGGCAAACTATAATTATTTCTTGCCCTAATTACAAACTACTAATTGTTAACTACTCAAATTTTTGCGAAAACAAAAATCTATGTGGGCAGGGAGGGATTCGAACCCCCGTAGACCGAAGTCGCGTGGTTTACAGCCACGTACAATTGACCACTCTGCCACCTACCCATTTTCACAATTTTATGCTATCACAAAAATTTCTACTTTTCAATAATTTTTCTGTTCTTTTCGTGCCATTCTGCAATCTTTTTATGATCGCCTGATAATAGGACTTTTGGAACGCGCCAAGTTACTCCATCTTTTGGAGAAAATACTTCAGGCCTTGTATATTGAACATATTCAATAAACCCTTTTCCGCCTCTTCCGTCAAGAGGCAAAGCTCTTTCTTCTAATATTTTCGGCTTGCTTAATACACCTGGGATTAATCTTGAAACCGTTTCAATGACTGCCATGGCAGGCAACTCTCCTCCCATAAGCACATAATCCCCTATTGATAATTCAATGTCAGCGATATTTTTAGCAACCCTTTCGTCAACTCCTTCATACCTGCCACAAATAAAAATTATATTGTCTAACTTAGAAAACTGGTAAGCCATTTTTTGATTAAATTTTTTACCTCTTGGTGTAAACAAAATAATTTTAGTTTTCTTGCTTTCTGTTTTTCCTTTTTCACGCCTTGTGGTCAAATGTTTAATTGCCCTATAAATCGGTTCAACTTTCAATACCATTCCAATGCCTCCACCAAAAGGGCTGTCGTCAACAACTTTATGCTTATTCTTGGTCCAATTGCGTAAATTATGAACTTTAATTTTTAATAATTTCTTTTTTAAAGCACGCGCGATTAAACTCTCTGATAAATAAGAATCAAATATTTCAGGAAAAATTGTGATTACATCAAATTTAATCATAGTAATTCAAAGATAATAATACGAAATTAAACAAAACAGTGCTATCTATTAAGATAGCACTGTTTTTTGTTCAAGTAAATGAAATAGAAAACTTAAATCTTTAAATCTTCTAAACTTCCTTCTGAAGAAGCTTCTGGACTTCTTTCTGGAGAAGCTTCTGGTTCTTTTCTTTCTCGAGCAGGAGCTCTGCCCCCTTCAGGTTCTTCGATCTTCAAGTTTACTCTGGCATGGTTCTTAAGACCTACAATTCTTACTAAAGACCTAATGGCTCTAGCAGTTGCACCGCCTCTACCAACAATTTGTCCCATATCTTCAGAGTTTACCTTTAAAGAAAGTAATACTCCCATCTCGTCAACCTTCCTTTCGATTTGAACATCTTCTGGGTGGTCGACTAAAGCCTTGACAATATACTCAAGAAATTCTTTGTCGTTAGTTTCTTTTTCCATAAAATCAATCATTATTCCCTTTTATCCAATTATTTAGATAAAAAGGTAAATTTTCTCTTAAAGTAGCCCGACCTTTCTCCCGCTCTGATTCTCTATCTTTCAGAGAATTACCCTGCCCTATTAATGGGACTTATTCAGCGAGTTCAAACAGCTACTATACGCTACATATTATATTCCAATAGTTAGAAATGTCAAATTTTAAAATAGGAAATTAACTGCTACCCTATTCTTTCTTTTCTTCTTTGGGCTTTTTCTCTTCTTCTTGTTTAACCTCCTTTTTGGGTTCTTCAGTTTCTTTTGCCTCTTCTTCTACTTCTGCTTTTGGTTCTGCTTTTGGTTCCTCTTTTGGCTCCTCTTTTTTCTCTTCTACTTTCGCTGCTACTTTCGCTTCCTTTACCTCCTTGCCAGCTTCTTTGTTTTTACCTTCTTCAGCAGGCAAATCTTTACCTTTTTTCTTTTTATGTAATGGTATTTTTACTCCTTCTAAAACTTTTTCTTGAATTAAAAGATTATGAATACTATCTGACACTTGTGCCCCGACGGAAATCCAATATTTAATTCTATCTTTCTTCAAAGAATTCTCTTTGGTTAACGGATTTCGAAAACCAAGTTCTTCGACAAAACGACCTCCTTTGGAAGCTCTTTTATTTTCTATAACAACTATTTTAAAAAATGGTTGATTTTTTTTGCCTGTTCTAAAAAAACGAATTTTTAACATATGTTTTTATCTATTTTATCAATTTATTGCTTTTAAACCTTTTTTAGCTGCACTTTCTTCTGCTTCTTGTTTTGAGAACCCTTTGCCTTTGGCAATTAAATCTTTGCCAAGAAAAACTCCTACGATAAAACTTTTAGCATGGTCAGGCCCCTCTTCATCTAAAACCTTGTAATCGGGCGTGATCCCTTTTTTCTCTTGCGCCTCCTCTTGAAAAGATGATTTAGGGTCTCTGTAAAGTCCTTCTTCTATTATTTGCTTTAATTCTCCCATCAAGTTCTTTTCAATGAAATCCTTGCAAATCTCTATTCCTTGGTCAAGATACAAGCTTCCGATAAAAGCCTCAATAGTATCAGCTAAAATATATTTTCTTGCTTTGCCGGTTTCTTTTAATTCTCCTTGAGAGAGCAAGAGGAAATCACTAAAACCTAAACTCTTGGCAATTCTTGATAATATTTTAGAATTAACTAATGCTGCTCGCCAACTAGTCAACTCCCCTTCTGATTTCTCAGGATAAGATAGAAAAAGCCGTTCTGTCACTATATGTTCCAATATAGCATCTCCTAAAAACTCTAATCTTTCATTGTTGTGAAGACCGAAATCAAGGTGTTCGTTTAAAAAAGATCTATGAACAAAAGCTTGAACGAGTAAATCTTTATTTTTAAATTCTAAATTTAATTTTTTTTCGAGTTTGCTAAATTTCTCTTTAAAATCCGCGTACTCAAATTTCGAAAAATTATTCATTGTTCATTATTAATTTCCTTGAACACTGTTCCCAATACTCCGTTAATAAATTTTCCAGAACTCTCTCCTCCAAAAGTTTTAGCAAGCTCAATCGATTCATTCATAGCCACTTTAGGTGGAACTTCTTTTTTGTCTGAGTATAAAAGTTCGTATAAACCGATTCTTAAGATATTTCTATCAATAATGGTTATTTGGTCAATTGGCCATTCAGGCGCAGCTTTTTCAATAATTTTATCAATATCGCTTATCTTAGAAACAATGCCATTTGTTAATTTCCAAACAAAGGTTTCGTTTTCAAGTCCTGGTCCAAATTCTTTAATGTTTTTTTCTATAATAACTTTTAACTTCTCCGGCTTTTTCCCTGAAAAATCCCATTCGTATAGGCTTTGCAAAACTATTGAACGTGATAAATGCCTACTTGCCATATTACTTTTGAGACAAATTTTCCATACTTAATGGTTTCTTTTTCTCTGCTTCCTTGCCTTTCTCTGCAATTTCTTTTTCTTTCAGTTTCTTTTCTTTTTTATTCAATTTTTTCATAACATCAACGACCTTCTCCCCTTTATAATATCCGCAATTCCAACAAATCGTATGAGGAAGAACCTTTTTACCACATTTTGGACAGATACCCAAAGTAACCTCTTTCAGGTGGATATGCATTCTTCTATTATTTCTTCTCGATTTTGTCTTTCTCTGTTTAGGAACTGCCATAAACTTTTATAGTAGAATATTATATTAGAATATTATAATAGAATATTTAATATGTTTCAAGAATAGCAAATAATAATTGATTTGACAATAGCTTAGAGGGAAAATA
>CAYNRO010000015.1:0-4919 GCA_964399845.1 uncultured Candidatus Saccharibacteria bacterium
TATGGTTTTTATCAGTTTGTGGATTAGTGTTTCCCTGCTAATTGCAATAAAAGAAAGAGAAAGAGAGGTTGCGATTAAAGAACTATTTTCAATGGCGTGTCATAGGATTGCTTCTTATTTTTGGATTTCTTTATTAGAAATGCTCATTGTTTTTGGCGGGTTTTTGCTTTTTATAATCCCTGGAATTATTATGAGTATTTGGTTTAGTTTGTCGTTAATTGTTTTTGTTTCAGAAGATCTGAAAGGAACAAAAGCTTTAGCCAGGAGTAAACAATTAGTAAAAGGGCATTGGTGGTCAGTTTTTTGGAAATTTATTGTTTTTAATGTTATTATTATGGCAATCAGTATAACTGTTGGTCTGATTCCTTTTATTGGGGGATTTGTTAGTATGCTTCTTGTTCCTTTTAGTATTATATTTTCCTTTTTGATATACGAAAACCTAAAAAAAATAAATCCTGTTGAATATTCCCCAAACATAGGAAGAACATAGATAGAAGTAATGTTATAACGGCTTGTTCACAGAGCCGAAAAAAATGATTGAGATTAATAATTTAACCACAAATTCTGTTAATGAAGAATTTTTGAAAAATGTTGCAGAGATTGTTGCAAAAGGAGAAAACAAAAAAGATTTTTATCTATCTATCGTTTTAGTTGGAAAAGCGAGGATTAGGAAATTAAATAAAAAATATCGCAAGAAAAATAGAGTCACAGATGTTCTTTCTTTTGGCAAAGATCCGAAAATTCATTTTGTAAAAGAATCAAACACTAAAGAAGAATTGGGAGAAATAGTTATTTGCCTAAGAGAAGTTAGAAAAAATGCGAAAAGAGACAATTTAGAGTTTGAAAAAGCATTAGCTTGGGTTTTGGTGCATGGGACTTTACATCTTTTGGGATATAGTCATGCAGAATCAGAAATTGAAGCAGAGAAAATGAGAAAAAAAGAAAAACTTTACCTTTCTTTAATTTAAAAACCTTTTTGGTCTAAATGATCATTGATCATTGATTATTGATTATTAATTACTGATCATTGATTATTGATCATTGATTATTGATTATTAATTACTGATCATTGATTATTGATCAATAATCATTCATAAATCATAAATATGTCAAAATCTAAAATTATCACTGTTCTGGATATTGGCTCAGGGTCTATAAAAATTCTTTCTGTTGTTAAGAAACCCAATGATTCAGGCTTTGAAGTTTTATGGCAAGGCGAAGAGCCTTCTTTTGGCGTAAGAAAAGGAGTTGTCGTTAATGTTCTCAAGGTGTCAGAAATTGTTTCATCTTTGATTAAAAGGGCAGAAGAAGAGTCTGGGCAAAAAATGAACGAAGTTTATGCAAGTGTTGGCGGAAGTCATCTATTCTCCGCGTTTTCTAAAGGATTGGTCTCTGTCTCATGCGCTGACCAAAAAATTTCAGAAGAAGATGTTGAGAGGGTGCTACATCATGCTGAGCGAACATTTCCTTTGCCTTCAAGTAATACGAAGATTATAGATGCTTTTACAAAAGAATTTATAATTGATGGAGAGGGAGGAGTAAAGGATGCTGTTGGCATGAAAGGAGTAAGATTAGAAGCATCTGTATTGGTTTTATGTGGGCTTACTCCTTATTTGAAAAATTCTGATCAGGCTATCGCAGATGCAGGTTTTAAACTAAATAAATTAATTCCATCTCCGTTAGCAAGTTCACGAGCAGTAGTTACTGCCCGAGAAGAAGAATTAGGAGTTTGCGTATTAGATATTGGAGCAAGAACTACAAGTATGGCTGTGCTTGAAGAAGGCATGCTAATTCATTCATCTGTTTTTCCAATTGGTTCAGGCCATATCACAGATGATTTAGCTACTTGTCTAAAAACAGATATTGACACTGCTGAGAAAATAAAGGTAGAATTTGGAAGTTGCTCTAATAGTTCGCGGAGACCAAACAGAGCTGATAAAAAAATAAAAATTAAACCTTTTCGTAAAGACATTGGAATGGGTAATGAGGATGAAGAGCTTATTATTTCAACAAAAAAATTAACTGAAATTATTGAAGCAAGGGTGTCTGATATTCTTGATTTAACAAACAAAGAGTTAAAGAAAATTTCTCGACAGGGCCTGTTGCCGGCTGGAGTAATTTTAACGGGGGGAGGATCAAAAATGCCGGGGATTATAGGATTAACAAAAAAAGAGTTAAAGCTACCTTGCAGAATAGGAATTTCACAAGAAATACCTGCTTTTCAAGAGGACCCAGCATTATCAACTCTTTATGGTTTGGCTTTAGAAGCCAACGATGATATGGAAAGAGAGGAAGAACCGTCATGGGTTTCAGGTAGAGTAAAAGACAAAATTAAAAGAATTTTGAGAGTTTTCATCCCCTAGGCTGATTTGTTATATAGCAATTATTAAAGATAAGAAATATTATGGATACAAAAATTAAAGTTGTTGGAATCGGTGGTTCTGGAACGAATGCAATTTCTAGGATGATGAAATGTAACATTAAAGGTGTTGAATTAATTGCTTTAAACGCTGATATTCAAGACTTACAACCAACTAAAGCTCATAGGATAATACAAATTGGTAAAAAACTTACAAAAGGATTGGGAACAGGAATGGACCCTGAAATTGGCAGGGAAGCAGCCGAAGAACAGAGAGAAGAAATCAAGCAAGCTTTAAAAGGAGCTGATATGATTTTTATTGCCTGTGGATTAGGTGGTGGCTGTGGGTCAGGGGCATCTCCAGTTGTTGCTCAAATTGCTAAAAACTTAGGCGCCCTGACAATCGCTGTGGTTACAAGACCTTTTTCTTTTGAAGGAATTCAGAGGGCTGAAATTGCCGAAAATAGCGAGAAAAAATTAAAATCAAAAGTTGATACATTAATTGCTATTTCAAATGACAAATTACTTGAGATAGCAGAGGAGAGAATTACGGTCTTAGAAGCTTTTTGGCTCTGCGACGAAATATTAAGACAAGCCGTGCAAGGGATTTCCGATTTAATTATTCTGCCTGGAATAATAAATATTGACTTTGCGGATATTAAAGCAGTTATGAAAAACTCAGGCTCTGCTCTGTTTGGAGTAGGAAAAGCAAGAGGGCCTGGACGTGCTAAAATAGCTGCTAAAATGGCTCTTAACTCTCCATTGCTGAATATATCTTGCAAGGGAGCAAAAGGTATTTTGTTTAATGTTTCAGGCAATGGAGATGTTAGCCTATCTGAAGTGGATGAGGTTGCAAAAATTATTACGCAGGAAGTTTCTCCTACGGCAAAAATAATTTTCGGAGCAATTCAAAACGAAAAATTAAAAAAAGAAGAGATTAAGGTAACCGTAATTGCCACTGGATTTTAGGGCTGTTCCTTGAATTACAAAATCAACGCAAAATGACAAAATCCAAAATATTCTTTTATTTTTGTTCTTCGTTTATATTTGGAATTTTTTTAAATTCAATAGTTATAAAAACTCAGTTATTAGAACTGGGTTTTTTGTTTGTAATTTTTGGATTTGTGTCAGCGCTAATTTTAATTTCTATTTTCTGGCAACAAAAGAAAATAGTTTTGGTTGGATTTTGTTTAATCTTTTTAGTTTTCGGCATATGGTTGCACGGGACAGCTGAGCTAAGAATTATCAATAACGTATTAAGCCAATATAATAATTTAGAAAACAACGTTGTCCTGACAGGAACAATAATTGAAGAGCCTGATGTTAGAGAAAATAGTGTTCAAATAGTTCTCAAGGTTAGTAGTATTAATAATGTTAATCTTATTCCTTTGGGGGATAAAAATAGGGTCGGAAATGTTTTGATTCTGGCTACTCGTTATCCTGAACATAAATACGGCGACGAGCTAAAAGTTATGGGAAGATTAGAAAATCCTCCTGTTTTTGAAGGTTTTAATTATAGAGATTTTTTAAGCAAAAAAGAAATTTATTCTCTTATCCGTCGTCCCGAAATAGAGTTATTGGAACAGGATTCTCAAAAAATAACAATTTTGGTTCGCAGAAAGATTTTAGATTTTAAGAACGGGCTGAGGGAAGTCATTTACAGTAATCTTTCCCCTCCGCAGAGTTCAATTTTAGGAGCTATGCTTCTGGGGGACAAAAGCAGAATTTCAGATAAGCTAAAGAATAAACTGAATATTGTTGGATTAAGGCATATTACTTGCGTGTCTGGTATGCACATTGCTATTTTAACCACGATCCTAATGAGTCTTTTGATTGGATTAGGACTATGGAGGCAATCTGCTTTTTATATTACCGTTATTCTCATTGTTTTGTTTATTACAATGATCGGATTTCAAGCTTCTGCGATTCGTGCCGGAATAATGGGATTGTTGTTTCTTGCTGGGCAACATTTTGGACGGAAGTCTTTTAGTCCGCGTGCCATAGTAATAGCAGCAGCTATAATGCTTGCTATAAATCCTTTGCTTCTGTTAAACGATATTGGTTTTCAGTTATCATTTCTAGCAGTAATTGGCATAATTTATTTTCTGCCTGTTTTCCAAAAATGGTTTAGAAGAATTCCCAATATCTTTCAGTTTAGAAATATTTTAGCAATGACCCTGTCGGCACAAATTTTTACTCTTCCCATCTTGATTTATAATTTTGGTTATGTGTCTCTGATTTCTCCAATTAGCAATGTTTTGATAGTTCCGCTTCTGCCATATATCATTGGGTTTGGTTTTTTGTTTGCTCTTACGGGAATATTCTCGCAAACTTTAGGTTGGATTTTATCTTTACCTTGTTGGTTTTTACTCACTTATCTTGTAAAGATTTTAAATCTTTTGTCTCAAGAATGGGCTATTAAAATTATTGAAAATGTCCATTGGATTTGGCTTGTAGTCTTGTATTTGATTTTAGGAATTATTGTTTGGAAAATAAGTAAAAACCGAGAAGCAGATTTCCTAAATTATTAATAGAGCTGGTCAAGACCCGGCCTTGACCA
>CAYNRO010000015.1:5019-8604 GCA_964399845.1 uncultured Candidatus Saccharibacteria bacterium
AGCTGGTCAAGACCCGGCCTTGACCAGCTTGAATAATTTTTATAGAAAAATATTTTTCGGCAGTTTTTTATTCTATGGAAATTTTGATAAATTTAGGATATAATCAAACTACATAAAAAAATACATATAATTAGTTTGATTTCAAGGTTCTTGAGGAGCGAAGCGACGAAAGGTTCTTATAATCATTATTATAATTATAATAATTTAATGGTTTCTTACTGATCGAATTAATTCGCTATTTAATTTATGAATAATCAAAAAAAAATGTGGGTAGTTGCTGTTAACATGGGATACGGGCACCAAAGAACAGCTTATCCTTTGAAAGATTTTGCACTTTTTCCTAAAACTATTGAACATAAAACAGGGAAGACCTTTGAAGAAAAAATTATTATTGCCAATGATTACAAAGGAATTCCATGGAAAGATAAAAAAATTTGGGAAACATCTCGAAAATTTTATGAATCGATCTCAAGGATGAAAACGATTCCCCTGGTAGGCGATCGGTTATTTTCTTTTTACGATAAACTCCAAGAGATTCCTAAGTTTTATCCTCATCGGGATTTATCCAAGCCTAACTTTTCTTTAAAGTTATTGTTTTATTTGATTAAAAAGGGATGGGGCAAAGATTTAATCTCGAAATTAAAAGAAGCAGCTCCGCATCCTTTCGTTACTACTTTTTTTATTCCTGCTTTTATGGCAGAAGCTTTTAACTATCCGGGGGAGATTTTTTGTATTGTCTGCGATGCTGATGTTTCGAGGAGTTGGGTTTCTTCAAATCCCTCAAAAAGCAGAATTAAATATTTTGCGCCCAATTCTTGGGTAGTTGGAAGACTTAAATCATACGGAGTTAAAGAAGAAAATATTTTTTTAACTGGGTATCCTTTGCCTCTAGAAAATATTGGGACAGAAAAGAAAGAGATATTAAAAAGAGATTTAAGGTATAGAATCTTGAATTTGGATATTAATAAAGAATATAGAAAGGCATACAAGCCATTGATCGATAAATATCTTGGAGTTTTGCCTGATAAACCAGATCATATTTTGACAATAATGCTTTCAATTGGAGGAGCGGGCGCACAAAAAGAACTTGCAATGAAGTTTGTTAAGAGTTTGTCTGAAAAAATTAAATCTAAAAAGATCAAGATAATTTTATCTGCAGGTAATCGGCAAGCTGTTAAGGAATATTTTATTAATAGGATTAATAAACTTGGACTTGGAAAAAGTTTGGGCAATGAGATAGAAATAATTTTTTTCAAAAATAGCGGCGACTATTTTAAAGAATTTAATGAAAAATTAAGAAAAACAGATATTCTGTGGACAAAGCCGAGCGAACTTTCCTTTTATTCTGGATTAGGTTTGCCCATTGTTGTTGCGCCCCCAATAGGATCGCAGGAACACTTTAATAGAAAGTGGCTTGTTAGTTTAGGTTCAGGAATTTTAGAAGAAAATTCTAATTATGCAAATCAATGGCTCATTGATTTTCTTCTGAGCGGAAGATTTGCAGAATCCGCAATGCAAGGATTTTTAGAAGCAGGGAGTTTAGGAACTTATAATATTGTAAAAATATGCTTTGGTTCATAGTTATAATTTTAGCCTATTTGCTGTTTGCGGTTACGAATTTAGTTAATAAATTTATTTTAGCAGGACCGCCTAACCCTAAAGGTTATTCTTTTTACGTTGGAATTTTGTCAATATTGACTATATTTTTGATTCCTTTTGTTGGTTTTTCAATTCCTAGTTTCTATCAAATTTTGCTTTGCTTGTTGTCAGGAGCGGTTTTTATTTTTGCTATTTTAGGACTTTTTGAGGGGTTGGAAAAGTTTGAGACCTCGCGGGTAATCCCTGCGATTGGGGCAATTTCTCCATTATTTATATTTGCGTTAATTTTTCTTTTTTCTGGAGGAAAAGAAATTTTAAGCATTAAAGAAATGCTCGCATTCATTTTGCTTATAGTGGGGGGAGTTTTCATCACATACAATCCATCTGCCAAAGTTTCACTGAGAAGCCTTAAACTATCAGCAATAACATCTTTTCTTTTTGCTTTTTCTTTTGTTCTTGCAAAATACGTTTACATTATGCTTCCATTCTGGACAGGCTTTATATGGATAAGAATTGGAACATTTTTGGCGGCAATATTTTTTATTTTCTTTAAAGAAGTTAGGCAAGAGCTTTTTGGAAAAAAGGTTACTTTTGATAAAAAAACAGGAATAATTTTTGTCTTCAATCAAGCAATAGGGGCAATTGCGTCTATTTTACAGAATTGGGCGATTGCTTTGGCAGGATTAATTTATCTTTCTATAATAAATGCACTTCAGGGTGTTCAATATGTTTTTTTGTTTATTTTGATGATGTTGATTTCTGTAAAGTTTCCCAAAAGATTTAAAGAAGATTTTTCCAAAAAAATTATTTTGCAAAAAATAGGAGCGATTTTAATTATAGGTGCGGGATTATCAATTTTAGCGTTGAAATGAAATAGAGATGATATTTGAAAAAGAAAAGCAGAAGACTAACAAGGTTTTTGGAAACACAAAGATAATTCTATTAATTTTTGTTTTAATTTTTACAATAGGGCTTATTGTGTGTTTTGTTGTAGGTCATAACGAAAACAAAAACGAAACAGAAAATCAAATTCTTGTTCAAGAGGAGAAAGAAGTACAAAGCCGTGACAATGATTCGTTTCTTAAAAATCAGACAGAGGAAAAATTGAATAGTTTAAGCTTAGAACAGAAAATTGGGCAGTTGTTTATAATCGGCTTTAAAGGTAAAATTATATCTAAAGAAACTGAAAATTTGATTAAAAATGTTCATCCTGGAGGCATACTTTTATTGGAAGAAAATATTGAAGACCAGAAACAGTTGAAAGAACTAATTAATTCTCTGCAAGAAATTGCTTTGCAAGATACTGGATTGCCTTTATTCGTTGCAGTTGACCAAGAAGGCGGGATTATTTCTCGGATTGATTGGATAAACAAAATTCCTCAGTCTGAAATTCAAAGCGTGATTCAAGCAGAACGAATCGGCGTGGACAGGGGTACTGAGCTTAAAAAGCTAGGAGTTAATCTTAATTTTGCTCCATTGATTGATACAGCTTTTAAAAATGATTTTATTTTCGAAAGGTCTTTTCAAAAAGATTACATTAAAACAGGGGAATTAGCGCAAGCTTTGATTCAAGGACAGCAACAAGCAGGAGTTTTTAGCACAATGAAACATTTTCCCGGATATGGGAAAATTTCTTTTAACCCTGAAAATGAATTAGCTTATTTAGACGAAATGCCAGATATTTCTCAATTTCAGAAAGCATGTCAAACGTTTCCGGAAATGATAATGATTTCAAATGTTGTGTATGGAGACATAGAGAAGGATATTCCTTTTAGTTTTTCTGAAAAGAGTATTAAGCTTTTAAAAGAAGAAATAGACGGAAATTATTTAATAATTTCTGATGATCTGGCACAAAATTCTTTATTAAACGAGTTTTCGTTAGAGAAAATCGTTGTTTCTCCTATTAAAGCCGGAATGGATATATTGATTTTTTCTGGTTGGAGAACGCCTGTTATTAAGGGAATCAAAGCGTTTCAAAAAGCTGTA
>CAYNRO010000015.1:8704-11069 GCA_964399845.1 uncultured Candidatus Saccharibacteria bacterium
CAGTTTTTTATTGGCGCAAGGCTCAGATTATAGAAAAGTTTTTTTCGAAAAAAGTAATTTGTGTTGAATTGCAGGCAGAACCCTGGGGGCCTGTTCTTCTATATGATTTATCATTAGAAGAGCAAGAAAAAACGATGAACTTAAAGCAGTTTCAAAAAAATATTGAATTTGCTCAAAAAACTGGATTAGACGAATTTTATCTTTGGGGAACAGAATGGTGGTATTGGCTAAAGGAGAAACAAAGCAAGCCCGAAATATGGGACGAAGCTAAAAAATTATTTTAATAATTATATCTTTTAATTCAAAAAATTATGCTATCAATAATAATTCCAACCCTCAATGAAGAAGAAGGAATAGCAAAAGTTATTTGTTCTATTCCCAAAGAATTAAGCAAGCAATCAGAAGTAATAGTCATTGATGCTTCAGATGATTATACCCCAATAATAGCTGAAAGATTAGGTGCCAGAGTGATTAAATCAAAAAGAAAAGGCAAGGGATTTCAGATGACAGAAGCAGCAAAAGCAAGCAATGGCGATGTATTGATTTTTTTAGATGGAGACGGAACCGACCCACCAGAATATATACCTAAATTATTAGAAAAATTAAAAACAGCTAATCTTGTTTTAGGGTGTCGCAGTGTTAAAAATTTTGGTGGAGATGATCCTGGGATGAAAAAGGTTTTTGAATTTTACAAAATTTTTATTAAGCCTTTATTTGCTTCAATAGGATTTAAAGTATCAGATCCTTTGGCAGGATTTAGGGCAATAAAGAGAGAAGACTGGAACAAGTTGAATTTAAAAAGCAAAGGGTTTGAAATAGAGACAGAGATGAATATAAGGGCACAAGAAGAAAATTTTGTAGTGAAAGAAGTGTATATTCCTAATCTGAAAAGGTGCGGAGGGCTCAAGAAGAGCAAATTTATGAGAGACCCGAAGTCCTGGTTTAGGATTTTAAAAATGATTTCAAAACATCGTAAAAATAAAAAATTAGAATCAAAAATGAAGGATTTTTTTAAAAATTGATATTAAATTTAAAAAGTTATGCTATCAATAATAATTCCAACATTAAATGAAGAGAATAACCTTTTGGAGCTCTTAAAATCAATAGAAAAGCAAAATTTTAAGGATTACGAAATCATTGTTGCTGATGCTGGGTCAAAAGATAAAACCTTAGAAGTTGCTAAAAAGTATAATTGTAAAATTACTTCAGGCGGTTTGCCTGCCAAAGGTAAAAATCAAGGAGCAAAAATAGCGCAAGGCGATTTGTTATTCTTTTTAGACGCTGATGTCGTTTTGCCCAAGAATGTTTTAGGAAAAATTCTAAGAGAATTCACGAAAAGGAAACTCAAAGTTGCTGGTTTTTGCTTATTGCCATCTAGTAAAAGCAAGCTATCTAAATCAATTTTTACTCTTTTTTACAATATTCCAGTTTTGGCTTTGGAGAAAATTTTGCCACATGCTGCAATGGGGCTTTTGATAGAGAAAAATATTTTCAATGAATTAAATGGTTTTGATAAAACTATTACTTTGGCAGAAGACCATGATTTAACGCGTCGGGCGCAAAAATTAGGCAAATACGGGATTTTAAAATCATCAAAAATCCTTGTTTCAGACAGAAGGTTTAGAAAAGATGGTTGGGCGAAAACTTATTCTAAATATTTATTCTGCGAAGGACATATGATTTTTTTGGGTCCAGTCAAATCAGATATTTTTGAATATAAATTCGGGCATTATTTAAAAAACAAAAAGAATAAGCTATAATTAACAATAATGAAGTTGCTACAATTACCTAAAATCAAATTATTAAAAGCGCATTCTCCAGCAAATAGTTTTTTCAAGAAGGTGAGAAGCAAAAAAAGAAAGAAAGCTTTAAGTTTGATTGTTTTAGTAATTTTTATTTCTTCTGTTTTTGGTTTTTTGGCAGGAATTTTTTCATCAACATATTTTTATTCAGGAATAAAAACATGGCTTGAAGAATTTAATATTAATTTGCTTTTAACGACAAACGAAAATCAGAACGAAGCTATTAACAGGCAGTATTCATCGGAAATTCCCCAAGAGCAGGCCGTGATTAATGTTGTTAAAGAATTTTCTCCAGCTGTGGTGAGCGTGATTATATCCAAAGATGTGCCTGTTTATGAACAATATTACAATAATCCCTTTGAAGGATTTTTTGATCCTTTTCAATTTCAAACTCCGCAATATCGTGAAAAAGGCACAGAAAAGAAGCAAATTGGAGGAGGAACAGGTTTTATTATATCTGAAGACGGAATGATTTTAACAAATAAACATGTGGTTTTAGAAGAAGACGCTGAATATACAATATTTACAAGTGAAGGCGCAAGTTTTCCTGCAAAAGTTCTAGC
>CAYNRO010000016.1:0-6661 GCA_964399845.1 uncultured Candidatus Saccharibacteria bacterium
GTTATTGGCGGTGGCAATGCTGGTTTTGAATCAGCCATACTTTTGTCAAATTATGTTAAAAAAATCTATATCTTAGAATATGGTTCTGAAATTAAAGCAGATAGAATAAATCAGCAAATTTTAAGAAAAACAAATAAAGCTAAAATAATGACCAATGTTGCCTTGCAAAAGATAGTAGGCAAAGAATTTGTAGAATCTATAATTTATCAATGCCTTAAAGACGGGAAACAAAAAACCTTATTTGTTGATGGTGTTTTCGTGCAAATAGGCAAAAACGCTACAACTTCTTTTGTCAAAGATTTGGTGGAATTTAATAAACAGAACGAGATAAAAGTTAAGTTTGAAACCTTTGAAACAAAAACCCCGGGATTATTTGTGGCAGGCGATGCCAATGTAGGTCAGTATAAGCAAATTATTACTGCTTGTGGCGAAGGAGCTAAAGCAGCTCTGTCTGCCTATCATTATATTAAGAAACAGTAGATTATAAAAAGTTCTGTAAACGATAAGTATATATAGCTATGGCGTTATCTCAAATTAAATCAATAAAAGCTAAAGAAATTTTGAATTCTAGGGGAGAGCCTACGGTTGAGGCTGAATTAAAAACAAATTTAGGTGTTTTTAGGGCTTCAGTTCCTTCGGGCGCTTCAACAGGAAAATACGAAGCCAAAGAATTACGAGATAACCAGAAAAGATATTTCGGAAAAGGAGTTTTAGGAGCATGTAAAAACATTAATGAGATTATTGCGCCTAAACTTAAGGGCAAAAACCCAGTTAAACAAAAAAACATAGACCAATTGATGCTTGAATTAGACGGAACAAAGGATAAATCAAAATTAGGAGCTAATGCGATTTTAGCAGTTTCAACAGCAGTGTGTCGTGCTGGAGCAATGGCAGAAAGTTTGCCTTTGTATAAACACATTAGAAATATCGCAGAGAAAAATAGCAAGAATCAATTTTCTGTAACGCCGAAATTCAAAGTTCCCTTTTCGTGTTTCAACATTATTAATGGGGGAGCGCACGCTGAAAACGATTTGGATATACAGGAATTTATGATAGTGCCAGGATTTAATAGTTTCTCAAAAAATTTAGAAGGAGTAGCTGAAATTTATCATACTTTGAAGGGAATTTTAGAAAAGGAAGTTGGCAATGGAGCGACCAATGTCGGCGACGAAGGGGGATTTGCGCCCTTGCTAAAGAAAACAAAAGACGCTTTAGATTTGATAATAAAAGCAATTAAAAAAGCAGGTTATCAGAATAAAATAAAGATTGGATTGGATTGCGCTGCTTCTCAGTTTTATAAAAATAGAAAGTATCAGATAGACGGAAAAACCCTAACAAAAGAAAAACTTTTTGATTTTTATCAAGAAATTATAAAAGAATATCCAATTCTTTTTTTGGAGGATCCTTTTGCAGAACAAGATTGGCAGGCCTGGGAACTATTTAAGCCAAAAGCCAAAAAACAAAACAAAAAAGTTTTTTTGGTTGGCGATGATTTGACAGTAACAAATCAAGAAAGAATCAGAAAAGCCATAAGCAAAGACTGCATCGGAGGTGTTATTATTAAGCCAAATCAAATCGGAACTGTTACAGAAACGATTCAAGCTGTTAATGTAGCACAAGATTCTAATTTGAAAATTATAGTTTCGCATCGTTCTGGAGACACCTGCGATAATTTTATTTCGGATTTAGCGGTTGGCATTGGAGCTGATTTTATTAAATCAGGAGCCCCGATCAGAGGAGAAAGAATATCTAAATATAATCGTCTTTTAAAAATAGAACGAGAATTAAATAATCGTTAATTATTATGGCTAAATTAATTTTGTTAAGACATCTTAAGTCTCAATGGAATTTAGAAAATAGATTTACTGGCTGGGTAGATGTTCCTTTGGCTAAAAATCAATCGAATAAAGCCAAATTGATTTCTAAAAAAATATTTAATTCTAAGATAGATATTATTTATTCTTCTCCTTTGTTTAGAAACCAAAATAGTGTTGCCAAGATTTTGGAATATTCTAATAAAGCGTATCCTGTTTTTATTCATCTTGATAAAGGGAAAATGAAGGATAGGGGCAATTTCAAAGATATAAATAAGAAATATTTTCCTGTTTACATATCTGAGAGTTTAAATGAAAGATATTACGGAAAACTTCAAGGGCAGAACAAAGCCGAAATGATTAAAGAATACGGAGAAGAGAAAATTCATCTGTGGCGTAGAGGTTTTAAAAATCGTCCGCCTTTTGGAGAAAGTTTAGAGGATACTTTTAAAAGAGCAGTTCCTTTTTATCGTAAATATATTGAAAAGGATTTAAAGAACGGCAAAAATGTTTTAATAGTTGCGAGTCATAATTCTTTAAGAGCTTTGATAAAACATATCGAAAAGATATCTGACAAAGAAATAATTAATCTTGAAGTGGCTTACGGTGGACTAAGAGAATATGAATTTGATAAACTTCTTAAAATAAAAGGTAAAGTATAAATTAAGTTGCGCAAGAATAAAAAATTTGATAAAATAACTTCTAATAATCTATTATTAATCAATAATTACTAATCACTTATCAATTAGCATTGATCATTAATCATTAATTACTGACCATTGATAATTAATTACAGATAATCAAGAAAATGGACACAAAAACTTTCAGTTGTAAAACAGTTGGCATTGCAATAATCGTTGCAGGTCTTTTAATTTCTGGAACAATTTTTTATTTTAATTATCAAAAATACGTGGCAGAGGAATCCATAGGAGGGCAAATATTGTCTAGCGTGGCAGGAACAATACTATCTGATGAGGAAGTTGGAGAAAAGGCGTTAAATTTTATTAATAGCGACATATTGGGAGGAGAAGTAACCGCTTCTCTAAATGAGGTTTATAAAGAAAATGGGTTATATAAGATAAAATTTAATATTGAGGAGCAAGAAATTGAAGCATATGTAACTATTAACGGAAAATTTTTATTTCCCCAAGAAACAGCAATTAATTTAGACCCTCCTGTTGCCAAAGAAATTCCTAAAACAGACTCTCCTAATGTCAAACTTTTTGTAATGGCTTTTTGTCCTTATGGAAATGAAGCAGAAGAGATTGTTATGCCTATTCAAGAACTTTTGAACGATAAAGCCAATATAGAACTCCACTATATTTTTGATAAATCAGAACAAGGCGAATATAGCTCTATGCATGGAGAACAAGAGCTTAATCAGGGAGTTAGGGAGCTGTGCGTTAATAAATACGAAAGAGATAAATTCTGGAATTTTGTCAGAGAAATAAACGAAAATTGTAATTACGAAGACGTTGACAGCAAATGGGAAGCAATCGCAAGTAATATGGATATTGATGTTCAAAAAATAAAAGATTGTGTCAGCGATGAAGCGCAAGATATATTAGCACAAGAATTTGAACTTTCTCAAACTGAATATTTGGTGCAGGATCCTAAGGAGCATAAAAACGAAGAAAGAATATCTATTTCTGGTTCACCAACCTTGATTATAAACAACATAGTCTACGATAAAGGCAGGTCTGTTCAAGAATACAAGGACGCAATTTGTTCAGCTTTTAACACTCCTCCTGAAGAGTGTAATCAAGAATTAAGCGAGGCTTCTGAAAGCACAGGGTCTGCAACTTGCGAGTAGAACAGAATGATTGTTATGAAAAAAGTTAAAATTTATATTACCGACGATTGCGCTTATTGCCTTACTTTAGAAAAGTTTTTAAGAGAAAATAATATTCAATTCGAGAGTATTAATATCTCTGAAAATAAAGAAGAAATTAGCGCAGTAATTAGAAAATCAGGCGAAAAGCAGGTGCCCATAGTCGAAATAGGAAAAGAAATCATTATTGGTTTTGATAAAGAAAGAATTTGCGAATTACTTAATATTGATCATTAATTATTGGTTGTTATTTATCAATAATTAATTATTAAATCTATGATTAAAATTGCTATAAATGGTTTTGGCCGAATAGGCCGTTCAGTATTTAAAAGGATAATTGAAAATCATCCGGATTTAGAAGTTTCAGCGATAAATGATTTAACAGACAACAAGACCCTTGCCCATCTTTTGAAATACGATTCAATCTATGGAAGATATGAAAAAGAAATAGGGTCTAATGAATCCAGTATTAGCGTAAATCAGAAAAAATTTCCTGTTTTCGCAGAACGAGATCCAAAAAAATTGCCTTGGGAAAAATTAGGGATTGATATTGTTTTAGAATGTACTGGAATTTTTAGAGACTTAGATGGAGCCAGAAAACATATTAAGGCTGGAGCTAAAAAAGTTATAATTTCGGCTCCAAGCAAATCAGGTAATGCCATTCCAAGCTATGTAATGGGAGTGAATGAAAGCAAGTTTAGTCCCAAGAAAGACCAAATAATTGATATGGGCTCTTGTACTACAAATTGTATTGCTCCTTTGGTTAAGATTTTAAATGATAATTTTACGATTGAAAAAGGTTTTATGTCAACAATCCATAGTTATACGACTGACCAAAGAATTTTAGATTTACCGCATAAAGATTTAAGGAGAGCTAGAGCCGCTGCCATCAACATTGTTCCGACAACAACAGGAGCTGCTAAGGCGTTAGGAAAAGTTATTCCTGAAGTGAATAATAAAATAGACGGGATTGCCATTAGGGTTCCAACTCCAATTGTCTCTCTTTTAGATTTAGTTGTTAAAGTTAAAAAGTCTACCAAAACACAGGAAGTTAACAAAATCTTAAAAAAAGCAGAAACACAGAAAAACTTTAAAGGAATATTGAGAACAGAAATAGAGCCATTGGTTTCAAGCGATTACATCGGGGATAGTTATTCTTCTATTGTTGATTTGTCGCAAACAATGGTTAACGGTAATTTAATCAAGGTTGTGAGTTGGTACGATAATGAGTTTGGATATTCTGCGCGGTTAGCAGAATTAGCAGAATTTATTGGGAAAAAATTGTGAATGTTGAATATTTTAATTTCTAATATTAAATTTGGATTAAAGGCGATTTTTCGCCTTTTTTTCTTTTTTAAAAAAGGTTATAATAAAAGATATATTCAAATTGATAATTAATATCTTAAAATAAATATGAAAAAGATTTTCATACAAGTTTCAGCTCGCCATATTCATTTGAGC
This sequence comes from uncultured Candidatus Saccharibacteria bacterium, assembly GCA_964399845.1. Classification (GTDB taxonomy): domain Bacteria; phylum Patescibacteriota; class Minisyncoccia; order Minisyncoccales; family GWA2-38-27; genus CAYXZK01. The sequence continues at coordinate 5,107 of CAYNRO010000016.1, forward strand.
CAAAGAGATTTAGATGCGTTGTTTGGCAAGGGGTATGAGTTAAAAAAATTGAAAGAACTTTATCAGCCCTATCAATTTGCAGCAAAAGAAACTTTAGACATTAAAGTTGGTAAAAAAATACTGCCTAAAGTCAGAATAATTGGTCCCGTTAGAGAGAATACCCAGGTTGAGCTAAGCACAACAAACGCAATTAAACTTGGCACAAAGGCGTGTATCAGAAAATCAGGCGACCTTAAAGGCACGCCCGGTGCAATGCTTATTAATAAGAATAAAAAGATTAGAATTAAAAAAGGATTAATTGTTCCTGCTCGTCATATTCATTGTAATCCTGAAGAAGCCCAGAAATTAAAATTGAAAAATGGAAAATTTGTCTCAATAAAAGTAAAAGGAGACAGAGGTTTAGTATTTGAAAATGTTCAAGTCAGAATAGATAAAAATTTTAAATTGTGTATGCATGTTGATACGGATGAAGGTAACGCAGCTGGAATTATTTGTGAAACACAAGGGTATTTAATTTAGATATATTCAACCAATATGATTCTTATTTTAAATTGTGGCAGTCAATCAATAAAATGGAAAGTTTTTAATAACGATTTGAAGCTTGTGAAACAAGGGAAGCAAGAAATTTATAATAAAAAAGATTTTAATACTGATTTGGTAAAAGAATTAGAGAAAATAAAATCTTTTTCTAAAAATATTGAAGTTGTTGGACATCGGGTTGTGCATGGAGGAACGAAATTTAGAAAACCTTTAAAAGTAAATAAAAGCAACCTAAGGGAATTGGAAAAAAATAATAAATTAGCTCCTTTGCATAATCCTTTTAATGTTTTAGGGATAAAAAGCGCTCAGAAAACTTTTCCATCTGCTTCTCAGATTGCTGTTTTCGATACAGAATTTTATACTGATTTGCCAGAAAAAGCGTATATCTATCCTTTACCGGAAAAATTAATAAAAAAATATCAATTTCGTAGATTTGGATTTCATGGAATTTCTCATGAATATGTTGCTCAAGCAGGAGCCGAAGAAATAAAAAAGCAATTTAACGAATTAAAGATTATTACTTGTCACTTAGGTGGAGGGTCGAGTATTACTGCTATAAAAAACGGAAAAGCAATTGACACTTCAATGGGTTTTACTCCAATGCAGGGATTGATGATGATGACCCGTTCAGGCGATATTGATCCTGGAATTGTTTTGGAACTCGCTAAAATTTTTTCTCCTCAGAAAGCAGGAGAAATTCTAAATTCCGATTCAGGCTTAAAAGCAATTGCTGGAACAGGGGATATGTTAGAGATTTTAAAGAAAGATAAAATAGGTAATAAAAAAGCCAAATTAGCTTTAGAAATATTTGTTTATAGGATTCAAAAATATATTGGAGCCTATGTGACTATTTTAGGAGGGTGCGATCTATTAGTTTTCACAGGCACAATTGGTTTTGGTTCTGGAAAAATAAGAAATAAAATTATTAAAGATTTAAGTATTTTAAAAAAAGAAAAAACTAAAATTTTGGCAATCAAGCCAAACGAAGAATTAGCAATCGCTAAAAAAATAAAAA
>CAYNRO010000016.1:6761-9225 GCA_964399845.1 uncultured Candidatus Saccharibacteria bacterium
AAAAAATAAAAATATGAAAAATTTAGGAAAAAATATTCTATGGTTAAAAGATGTTGGTTTCGAAAATGTTTCTTTGGCAGGAGGCAAAAATGCTTCTTTAGGAGAAATGCGTAAAGAACTTACAGCAAAAGGAATAAATGTTCCCGATGGTTTTGTTTTCACAACTAAAGCATATTGGGAATTTCTTAAATTTAATAAAATCGACGAGAAATTAGAAGAAATATTTAAAAAATTTAATCCAAAAAGCATAAAAAGTTTACAAGAAACAGGCAAGAAATCCCGTAATCTATTTCTAAGGTCAAAATTTCCTAAAGATTTACAAAATGAGATAATGGAAGCGTACAATGTTTTTGTTGAAAAGTATGGCAAAGAATTTGAATTGGCAGTTAGGTCTTCTGGAGTTGTCGAGGATATGCCTGAGGCGTCTTTTGCCGGGCAATTCGAGAGCTTTTTAAATGTTTACGGAAAGGAAAATTTATTAAACGCAATTAGAAAATGTATTGCATCTACATTCAACGATCGGGTAATTTCCTATCGTCACGAGAAAAAAGTTTCACAATTAGAATTCGCGCTTTCTGTTGGGATTATAAAAATGGTAAGAAGTGATTTAGCGTCTTCTGGGATAATTTTTACATTAGACACAGAAACAGGTTTTCCAGATGTTGTTTTAATAAATTCAATTTGGGGAATAGGTGAAATGATCGTAAAAGGAAAAATAACGCCAGATGAATTTTATGTTTTCAAACCAACCCTTAAAAAAGGATTTAAGTCTATAATTATTAAAAAATTAGGCCGAAAATCAATAAAATATGTTTATGCTCACAAAGGTGGTCTCAGAGAAGAAAAAGTGGACCCAGAAAAGCAATTAAAATTTTCTTTAACTGATTCAGAAATTTTAAAATTATCAAAATGGGCTGTTTTGATCGAGGAACATTATTCAAAAAAATATGGGAAATATATGCCCCAAGACATAGAGTGGGCAAAAGACGGTAAAACAGGAGAATTGTTTATTGTTCAGTCAAGGCCTGAAACGGTTCATGCTGCTGAAAAAGGGAATATTTACAGAGAGTACAATGTTAAGACGAACAAGGAGCCAATTTTAAAAGGAATAGCTGTTGGGAATAAAATAGGCATAGGCAAAGTAAGGGTAATTTCGGACGTGTCAAAGATTGATCAATTTAATAAAGGCGAAGTGTTGGTTACGAAAATGACCGATCCTGACTGGGTAAGCATATTTCCTTTAGCCGCGGCAATAATAACAGATGAAGGCGGAAAAACCTGTCATGCGTCTATCGTGAGTAGAGAATTAGGTGTTCCTTGTATTGTTGGCACAGGCCAAGGAACTAAAATTCTAAAAACAGGAGATTTAGTTACAGCAGATTGTAGTCAGGGACTAAATGGAAGAATTTTTCAAGGCAAAATACCTTTTGAAGTTAAAGAATATGATTTAAAGAAAGTTCCCAAATTAAAGACAAAAATAATGCTTAATATTGGAGCCCCTGAAATGGCTTTCAAAAGTTCTTTTTTGCCAAATAGTGGAGTGGGTTTAGCAAGAGAGGAATTTATAATTGCAGAAAAAATTAAGGTTCATCCATTGGCTCTTTATCATTTTGAAAATCTTGAAAAATACAACAAAATTGCTTTAGAACAAGGAGTAGATATTAAAAAATTAAAGCAGAAAATCAGCGCAATAACGATTAAAAATAAAGATAAAAAAGAATTTTTTGTCCAAGAATTAGCCGAAGGAATTGCTGAAATAGCAGCTGCTTTTTATCCAAAAAAAGTGATTGTAAGATTTTCTGATTTTAAAACAAACGAATACAAAAATTTGGTTGGAGGAAGTCTGTTCGAAATAGCAGACGAATCCAATCCTATGCTTGGATTTAGAGGAGCTTGTAGATATCTAGACAAAGATTTTCAGCTAGCTTTTAATATGGAGTGTCAGGCAATAAAGAGGGCAAGAAATGTTTTTGGCTTAAAAAATATTTCTATGATGATTCCATTTTGTCGCACGATAGAAGAAGGTAAAGCAGTTATTGCTTTGATGAAAAGATTTGGTCTTGAAAAAGGCAAAGACGGACTTAGTGTTTACGTTATGTGTGAGATTCCTTCTAACGTTATTCTCGCAGATGAATTCTTAAAGATTTTTGATGGGATGAGTATTGGGTCGAACGACTTAACTCAATTAACGCTTGGCTTAGATAGAGACAATGGCAAGATTGCTTATATCGGGAATGAACAAAATGAAGCAGTTAAAGAACAAGTACGTAGAGTGATTAAGGCTTGTCTCAAACACAAAAAATATGTGGGAATTTGTGGCCAAGCTCCGAGCGATTTTCCGGATTTTGCAGAATTTGTAATGAAAGAGGGAATAGAATCAATGTCTTTAAATTCTGATACAATTATTAAAACGATTTTAAGTTTGTCAAAAGCAAAAAAATAACAAGATTATTACGCGATAACC
>CAYNRO010000017.1:0-8999 GCA_964399845.1 uncultured Candidatus Saccharibacteria bacterium
CCCCTGCTAAACCAACTATAATTAAAATCAAGAAAATAATAATTACTTGTTCCATAAAATTATTTAAAAAATATTTCTGTGGCAACGAAAAGAAGATAAGTTAGAAGTAAAAATACACCCTCTATTTTGGTAATCTTCCTATCGCTTCTAACTATTACAAAGAAGAATAAAGCTGAAAGAATAAGGAATATCCTAGCTATGGCAAAAGGCGAAAAATCAACTTCCATCGGACAAATGATAGCAACGACTCCCAGGATAAGAGTTGCAGCAACAACAACAGAACCCATTAAGTCGCCTAAAATTAGCCAAGTTTTCTTTTTCCTGGCAGAAATAATAACAAAATAAATTTCTGGAAAAGAATTCCCCAGAGCAACGATCAGAATTCCAAACAATGGCAGAGTGAAACTTAAAGCATCAGCAAACACTTGGGCGCTTATTACTACTCCTTTTGAAGCTAATAAAAGCAAGATTAAAGCAAACAATACGCCCCACAAACTTTTTAGAAAACTTTTGAAGGTTATCTTATTGTTTTTAGTTTTCTTCTCTTCGTTGTCTTTGCTATAAACTTTTTTAAACCTTTCGCTTTTTGAGAAAAGCCAAAAAGCATAAAAAATAAAAACTGAAATCAAAATTAAACCATCGCCTCTTCCAAGAACTCCATCTATAATTAAAATTAATGGCAGAATAGCCACAACTACAGTGAAAATAGCGCTATTTTGAACCATTTTACTCTTGGCAGGCAAATTAACTCCTCCGATTAAAACAGCCAGGGCCACAACCAAAGTTAGGTCAATTATATTCCCTCCAACAATATCTCCAAAAGACAGTTCAGGTATTCCCTGAATAGCAGAGTTAATTCCCAAAAAAAGGCTTGGAAGTGATCCGGCCAGAGCCATAATAAAAAAAGCAACGACAAACTCGCGCCAACCCAAAAATTTTGCTATTTTTATTAAACTCTTGATTAGTTTAGAGCTTGACCAATATAAAATCAAACAAGAAACTGCAAAAATAAAAATATAGGACCAAATCATATAATAGGTTTATCACTAATCAGTTATTACTAGTCATTATAGCATATAATACGATAGTAAAAATTGTGGCCTCAAGGGGAATCGAACCCCTATTACCACTGTGAGAGAGTGGCGTCCTAAACCGTTAGACGATGAGGCCATAACAATGAACAACGAACAGCGAACAACGAACAATAAGAGAAAGAAGACAGTGAGCAACGAACAAAATAAATTAATATTTTTTGATTTCTTGCACAATTTCTTGCATTTTCATTTCTTTAGAGCCATCAATTAAAATTAAATCATTTTCCTTTATCTCTTTCTGAAGTTGAATTTTGGCTTCTTCTGTCCTGTCAAATTCAAAAATATTTTCTGGTTTCATTCCTTTTTCTCTGGCTCCTTGCGCTATAAAACGCGCCCTGGCCCCAACGGCAAAAAGCAAATCACTGTTATTTACAACTTTTTCTCCAATTGCCTGGTGCGCCTCAAGAGCGTATTTGCCAATCCCTAGAACATCGCCCAACACAGCAATTCTTCTGCCTGTTACAGATCCTTTGACAATGTTCATAAGTTTATCTGTTTTAAACTCACCTAAAATTTCTAAAGCTTGAATCATAGAAAAAGGAGTTGCGTTCTCGCTGTCGTCAAGCACCGAAGAATTTTTTACGCCCTTAATTAATTTCATTCTGCCGGGTAAAGATTTATAGGATTTTAATGTTTCAGATATTTTAATCAAATTTATATCTTTAATAACTCCAACGCAAATTCCTGCTAATACGCCATACAAGACTTCTTTGCCAAAAAGTTCCTCTAACCAAAAAGGAATCATATTTCCTTTATAATTCACCTTAAAATTTGTTCCGCTTAAGTTCGTGTTGACACCTGTAATTTGCAAACTAGCTCCTGTTTGAAAACCATAGGTTAGAGAAGAAGCCTTGGATGCATTTTTAATTTCCCTGACAGTTTCGTCGTCAAAATTTAAGATTAGAGAACCCTTCTCTGGTAAAACTTTCGCAATTTTTTGCATTGCAGTAGTTTGTTCTAATTCAGCTGCGAAAAAATCTTTATCTGGGAAAATTTCACCCATACGGGTTGCTATGAAAATTGGGGATTTTGATTCTTTAAGTAAAAAAATAAATTTTTCTATGTCATTTTTATTATCGTTTAATTCATTTTCGAAAATTAAAATTTCGTCTTTATCTTTAACTAAAGGCAAACTTCGGTCAGAGATTTTTCTTACCTTAAAATGCGGTTTCAATATTTGAAAAACCGCTTCTGCTGCCAAAGACGATCCTTGGCCTGCAACAAAAATAACTTGTGGTTTTTTTCTTGAAAAAATAATCTTTTTAAAAAAATTCATATTTTTTGGCTACAAACCCCGCAACTTTGCGGGCAAAGATTTCTATAATTCATCACGATTAGAAGGTATCTCTCGATAATCTATAATATACTTTGCCAGTTCCTGAAACATTGGCGTAGCAGAATATGTAGCAACTTTTGTTGTTGGATTGTTCAATTTCACTAAAATAACAAATTCTGGATTAAAGGCTGGAACAAAACCAGCAAAACTTTGCCAAGTCTTATCTGAATAGCCTTTTTTGCTTTCTCCGATAGATGACCAAGAAACCTGAGAAGTACCTGTTTTACCAGCAACATAATAACCCGGTATTTTAGCTCTTGAGGTATATGGCCCATTTTCGATTACACTAACAAGCATAGCCGTTAATTGTGAAGCGCTTTTCTTTGAAATAATTTGAGGAGCAAATGATTGCATATCCTCTTCTTGGCTATCACCATCTAACCCATTTAAGGCAGGAGCTTTAATTACCTTATCATTTTGAACGATTTTTTCAACTATATATGGTTGGATTAATTTCCCTCCATTGGCAATAACGCAGAAAGCTCTGGCAAATTGTATAGGTGTTATCTCAATACCTTGTCCGAATGAAGCTGTGGCAAAGTTTATTTCATAGCCATTTTTAAATTCTTTGTTTTCTGAAAAAATTTCTTCTTGCAAGTCTATACCAGTTGGTTTAAAAAACGCAAAGTCATTAAGATATTTTAAAAAAAGTTCATGCCCTAATTCTCTTTCTGCGAAAACAGCTCCTGTATTAATTGATTTTTCTAAAACCTGAGTCATGGTCTGTTCTCCAAATACATGTTCATCGTAATTAACAATAGAGTACCTGCCAATTTCTACTTTTCCTGTGTCGGTGTAAAGAGTTTGCGGGGTCACCTTGCCTTGGTCTAATGCAGCTGCCATTGTAATGGCCTTAAATATAGAACCTGGTTCAAAAATTTTTTGAATCGCAGAATTTTGGAAAATATGGAAATTTTCAACTTCAGAATAATTATTTGGGTCAAAATTGGGAAAATTCGCCATAGCTAAAATCTTTCCTGTATCAGGCTCCAGGACTATAATTTGCCCTTCTTCAATATCCCAATCTTCTTTTGCTTTTTCTAATAATTTCTCTGCCGTAAATTGAATATTATAATCAAGTGTTAAAAAAATATCAGTGCCTTTAATGGATTGCTTTGAAAGAAAATTATTGCTTGAACTTGTCTGCCGAAATTTCTCTTTTCCTTGCAGGACATCGTCGTAATATCCTTCTATTCCATATTGACCTTGATTCTCACCACCCAAAAAGCCTATAACCTGAGAAGCCATTTGTCCTTGAGGGTATTTCCTGAAAGAAGTTTTTCCTAGATGAACTCCATCCAAGTTAGCCTGTTTTAGCATTTCTTCTTTCTCCTTTGTCAAATTAACATCTATTCGTTCAAATGAATTATCTTTTTCGAGTTTTTTTAGAATTTCTTCTTTGTCTAATTCAAAAATTTCAGAAAGAGCGTTTGCTGTTTTTTCTTTTTCCTTAATATTATTAGGGGAAACAAATAAATAATTAGCGTTCATGTTGGTAGCCAGAATTTCTCCTCCCGTAAAAAAAATCTCTCCTCTCTCGCCCGTTATTGGTTTAAAATCTTTTTGTTGTCCGCTGGCTAAAGCTTTATAAAGGTCACCTTTTATTATCTGAATATCAATTAGACGGCCTATAACAGCCGCCCCTATTAAAATCAGAACGATAAAAATTAGATTAATTCTCCATTTTTTCATTACTCTAAAATTGTGAAATATCTTTAAATATTAAATTATATGCGACAACCAATGTTTTCAGATAACTTTCGCAGGTGGCTAAGCATGGTTCCCGCTTTAGCGGGATTAGCCACCGAGAATGTAGATAGTCAAACCTCGCAGGGGTTTGAACTATCGGTAGCTGAAAATATTGGTTGTCGCATATAACAATTCTAATTTTTGTTCAAATCTTTATGTATTCTACTTTGTTACGACCTCATTCTCGAATATCCTAATATAATAAATCTTGTCTGTTTTTTCAAGGTTAGATTCTTCTAAAAATCCGAGCGCATTGTCCAGGGAAGACATTCCAACTGCATCAATCTCAAGACTTTTATTTTCTTCTGTGAGTTCAACTAATTTATTCTCTTGCGCTTGAATAAAATATCTTTCAGAAATCCCTTTGTTCACTTGAAATATATAAAAAGCCAAGAGCGAAAATAACGTTATAATAGATAAAATCCAAAATAGCTTTAAGCTAAAAGATGATTTTAGGGATGTAGTACGACTACGCGGAGATTGCATTCTTGAAAATAATTTTTTGTTCATAGTATTGATTTCTTATTTATCACTGATTATTTGTTATTTTCATCGCGACTCTTAATTTTGCGCTTCGTGAACGCGGATTTATTTTAATTTCCTCTTGTAAAGGAGTAATTGGTTTTTTAGTTAAAGGGATTAATTTCTCTTTCTCTTCTTTGAAAAAATTCTTAACGATTCTATCCTCCAACGAATGAAAAGAAATTATTGCTATTTTCCCTTTTGGAGCTAAAATTTCTACTGCCTGAGGTAAGACTTTGTTTAGATTATTTAATTCGTCGTTAACGGCTATTCTTAATGCTTGAAATGTTCTGGTTGCAAAATGAATTTTATCGTGTTGATATTTAAAAGGAATTGCTTTTTCAATAATTTTTACAAGCTGGAAGGTGGTTTTTATGAATTTTATTTTTCTCTCTTTTGCTATCTCTTTAGTAATTTTTTTTGCAAATTTTTCTTCTCCGTATTCTGTTAAAATTCTTTCAATTTCAGGTTCTTGCCAATTATTTATAATTTCAGTTGCGCTTAATCCGTTTGTTGGGCTATAGCGCATATCCAGCAATTCGTCTTTCAGAAATGAGAATCCTTTGTTTGAATTTTCTAAATGCCATGAGGACATCCCTAGGTCAAATAAAATTCCGTTAACTGGTGTAAATTTATACTTTGCAACGATCTTTTTTAAATTTATGTATGAATCATTAACTAATATGATTCTTTCTCCTAATTTACTGTTTTCAATATATAATTTACTTTTTTCTATAATCTCAGGATCCCATTCTATGCCTAATATTTTCCCGTTAGGCTTGGTTCTATTTAAAATAGAAATCGTATGTCCCATTTCGCTCACAGTTGCATCAACAAAATTTTCATTCGAATTAGGGTCTAAATATTGTAAAATTTCTTTTTGTAAAACAGGTTTATGCGTTCTGTCGAAAATTTCTTTATTTTGCATCTTCATCAAGGTAATTCTAAATTCCTAATTCCTCTAATTTTGAAACAAGCGTATCCATTTCGTTCTCACTCTCTTTTTTATAAATTTCCCAATTCTTGCTATCCCAAATTTCCACTCTGTTAGACAATCCAAAAACTATTACATCTTTTTTTAAACCAGCGTATTCTTTTAAATAATCTGGTATAAGGACTCTGCCAAGCTTATCTAATTTAACTGACATTGCTCCGGCCAGCTTAATCCTGACATATCTTCTGGCTTCATCTCTACTAATTGAAACTTCTGCTAATTTATCTGCTATCTTTTTCCATCCTTTCTCAGTATAAACAACCAAACACTTGTTTGTTTCTCTTGTTATAACGACTGTGTTTCCAAGCCCTTTTCTAAACTTAGACGGAAGAGCTAATCGTTTCTTGGTATCAATGGTATGTTTGTATTCTCCTGTTAATAGCATAATAGATAGAATAAATAGGTTATTTTGAGTTATCCCCCATTTGTGTGAGTTTTCCCATAGTTATCCACAATTTCCCACTACACCTTATTTATACCCCACATAGAGTGCACAGTCAACGCCTATTTATCCACAGAATTTAAGGGTAACAAGCAAAAACCAGACAAATTGTCTGGTTTTTGCTTGTTTTTAACTAATTTTACTTATTTAGTTAAATAGTGCCATTATTCAAGATAATATGACGGATAACCATCATCTAACTGATAATAATCGTCATATGAAGGCATATTAAACAAATCATTAAATTCTATGAAATCTGTTGGAACTTCAATCATAACTGGTTTGTTAAAATCAGACATATTCATATCAAATTTAACAATCAATTTACCTTGCGCGTCTTCATCTATTATTTCTGCATTTATTTCTTTTTCAAATTTAACTCTATAAAGTAAACTATCTCTTTTGCCAATCCAAAGTTCTATGTCAATATCCCCTGCTTTTTCAAGGAATTCATTCATACCTTCTTCAAACTCTTGTCTTTCCTGCGTTGACATCATTCCTTGCTCAAGACCAACTATTGTTTCAATATATTCCAAAGCAATCTTTTTAATGGCTTCCTTATTCGGAGATAAAATATAGTGATACATATTCTGTCCTCCAATCTTTTCGCTGTCTAATGTTTGTTTAACATAATAAACATTTTCTTCTTTAATTATCTCTTCTATTTTTTCTTGAAAATTTTCTGATAACTCCATTAACTCATCTATGTCGCCCATTTGACTTGAGTCGTCTTGCTCAAGTTTTATCCATCTTCCTTTGACTTCATCAATATTAATCCCAAACATCATAAGTATATCACCAAGACCAGGAACCATTGGTATAGTGTCTAATTTGAGATAAGACTCATCGGCCAAGCTTTTGGCTTGTCCTGATACATTAAATTCCATTCCTTCTGTTGCTATAACGACATTAAAGTCTGAATTTGATTTCGGATTTTCTGCATCCGTACCATCAGAGTCTCCTTTAGAAGCAAACGTTAATTTGAAACTATCTCCACCAATACTTTCGTCAATTGCCTCTATTCCAACCTCCATATCAGAATGCATCGTCTTAACTTCCATCATCCTGTCAATCATTTTTTCTACATTTTTTTCAGCGTTCTCTCTAAAAGGATTCCAAGACGGGTCCCATATCTTTGCATCAAGGGCAATAGCTGTGCCAATCAGTCCTACGAGAACTACCCCTGCTACGATTTTTACAACCAACCATGCAGAACTTTTTGGATAAATTGGAGGAGTTGCCGAAGAACCTGAACCAACCCCATAGTCTTCTGTTGTATTTTTCATTTCATCCATAATTTTTATATATTTTTTAATTGCTAATTTATTAATTTATGTATTATGTTCTGCCGACCTTCTAAAATCTTAAATATTAACTAATTTTAATAAATTATCTTATTAAGTCACTGGGACAAAGAAAAGTTGTTCCATTACAAGCAATTGGCTTGGAAGTCGTTGTTCCAATAGTTCCTGTACTATCTATGCAGTAATAATTACCATCATTTAATACAGAATAGATACAATATTCGTTAGTATTACTATATATCGTCACGTTCCCTCCTTGATTGACAATGTCGTCGCAAAGAGCCTTTGTGTCATCACTGTATGCACATTCAAAAGAACCATACCCGTCCTCGAAAGCATCGACAAGAGCTGCTTCTGTTCTTAATTGGCTAACAGCAGAAACAATCCTAGCGTCTTGTGCCGCTTCTTTGGCTTTATTCAGTATTGGCACATAATAGCCCAATAAATCATTAAATTCTATGAAATCTGTTGGAGCTTCAACCATAACTGGTTTGTTGAAATCAGACATATTCATATCAAATTTAACAATCAATTTACCTTGCGCGTCTTCATCTATCATTTCTGCGTTTATTTCTTTTTCAAATTTAATTCTATAAAGATAGTTGTCTCTTTTGCCAATCCAAGCTTCAACATCGATATCCCCTATTTTTTCAAGAAATTTATTGGTATCTTTTTCAGCTTCTTGTTTTTCGTCTAATGACAGCGTTTCTCCACTATAGCCAAACATCATCTCAACATATTCTAAAAAAATTTCATTAATAATTTCCTTGTTTGGAGATAAAACATAATGATACATGCTCTGTCCTCCAATCTTTTCGCTATTCAATGTCTCTTTAACATAATAAGCCTTTTCTTTACCGATGATTTCTTTTATTTTTTCTTGAAAGTTTTCTGATAACTCCATCAACTCATCTATGTCGCCCATTTGGCTTGAATCGTCTTGTCCAGACTTTATCCATTTTCCTTGAATTTCATCGATGTCAATCCCAAACAACGTAGGCGTATCGACAAAATCAGGAATCATTGGAATGGTATCTATTTTGAAATAAGACTCATTCTCATTCAAAGTTTTTTCTTGTCCAGCTAGATTGAATTCTATTCCCCCTGTTGCTACCACAATATTAAAATCTCCACTTGATTTAGGATTTTCTGCATCCGTACTATTGGAATCTCCCTTAGAAAAAACGATTAGCTTAAGTCCATCTCCATTAATATCTTTGTCGGTCATTTCTATTCCAACCTCCATATCAGAATGCATCGTCTTAACTTCCATCATCCTGTCAATCATTTTTTCTACATTTTTTTCAGCGTTCTCTCTAAAAGGATTCCAAGATGGATCCCATATCTTTGCATCAAGAGCAATACCTGTTCCAATTAATCCAACAACAACTGTGCCTATTGCAATTTTTACAATTAATCCCACAGAACTCGGAGGAGTTGAAAAAGAACCTGGTGTAGTTTGATAACCTTCTGTTGTATTTTTTAATTCATCCATAATTTTTTTATATTTTTTAATTGCTAATTTATTGATTTATGTATTCTGTTTTGCCGACCTTCT
>CAYNRO010000018.1:0-8686 GCA_964399845.1 uncultured Candidatus Saccharibacteria bacterium
AAAGGAGAGATTTTTGCTTTTCTGGGGCCAAATGGAGCAGGTAAGACAACAACTATCAGAATGTTGACTACTCTTCTAAAACCAACATCAGGGAAAATAAGGATTAATGGATATGACCCGCTCAAAGATCAGTTTGAAGCCAGGAAGTCATTTGGCATTGTTTTTCAGGATCCGAGTCTGGACGATGAATTAACAGCTTTTGAGAATATGGAATTTCACGGAGTGCTTTACAAAGTGCCTTCAAAAATCAGAAAGGCGCGGATTGAACATTTGTTAAAGTTTGTTGAACTGTGGGATCGCAGGAACCAGTTTGTTAAAAAATTCTCTGGAGGAATGAAAAGGCGACTTGAGGTGGCGCGAGGATTAATTCACCATCCTAAAATTCTTTTTCTGGACGAGCCGACTCTTGGATTAGATCCTCAAACAAGAAGTCATATTTGGAACTACATTAAGAATTTGAGCGAAGAAGAAAAGATGACAGTTTTTTTCACTACTCATTATATGGCTGAAGCAGAAAAAATTGCTCAGAAAATGGCTATTATTGATCACGGAAAAATTGTTTTCCATGGGACAACGGAAAAGTTGAAAGCAGACACAAAAACAAATTCTTTAGAAGACGCATTTTTAGCTTTGACAGGGACTGTCATTCGCGAACAAGGCGCTGATAATTTAGACCAAATGAGAATGCACAAACGGATGAGGCATTAAAAGTAAAAAATATGAGCACAATTTATATTCTTTGGTTAAGGCAACTAAAAAGATATTTTCGTTCTAAATCAAGAATCGTAGGGTCGCTGGGGCAACCGCTTTTACTCTTGGTGGCTTTGGGTTTTGGGATGGGTCCTATTTTTCAAAAAGCCGGACAGGGCGATTATATTCAATTTCTGACCCCGGGCATTATATCAATGGGAATTATTTTTACAGCGCTTTTCTCTGGCATAGAAATTATCTGGGACAGACAGTTTGGTTTTTTGAAAGAGACGCTGGTGGCTCCGACTTCTCGTTTGGAAATTATGATTGGCAGAACCTTAGGGGGAGCGACAGTCGCTTCTTTTCAGGGCGTTTTGATTCTTTTACTTTCTTTTGCGATAGGTTTTCGGCCAGAGAATATAGTTATCTTACCATTGGCTCTTCTCTTCATATTTTTAACTGCTCTTCTTTTCACTGCCCTGGGCACTGCCATTGCGTCAGTTTTAGAAGATATGCAGGGGTTTCAACTTATTATGAATTTTTTGGTAATGCCACTTTTCTTTCTTTCAGGAGCTCTTTTTCCTCTTGATGGTTTGCCCAAAGCATTGAGCGTTGTTGCAACCATTAATCCGCTTTCTTACGGAGTCGATGGGTTAAGGGATACTTTAACGGGTGCTTCTCATTTTGGATTATTTATCGATATCCTCGTTCTGAGCATTGTGACGGCCATAATATTAGCAATTGGCAGTTTCCTTTTTTCTAAGATAGAAGCCTAATTTTTAAAACTTGCTAAGGATTGATTTTTTGGTAGAATAAAATTATGAAAAAGAGTTATTTAATAATCACAATCATTATATTAATATCTTTTGGAATTGGGTTATATTTTTATTCCCAAATGCCAGGGGAAATGGCCTCGCACTGGAACATTCAAGGAGAAGTTGATGGCTATATGCCAAAGTTTTGGGGCTTATTTTTAATGCCTTTTATTTCTCTTGCCATGTTCTTGCTTTTTATTTTAATCCCTAGAATAGATCCACTGAAAGAAAACATAGAAAAATTTAGAAAATATTTTGACAGATTTATGATCCTGATTATTTTATTTTTGTTTTATATTTATCTTTTGACGATTTTTTGGAACCTTGGCAATGAATTTAATATGAATCAGGCTTTGCCACCTGCGCTTGGTGTTTTATTTTTTTATTGCGGCACTTTAATCCAAAAAGCCAAAAGGAATTGGTTTATTGGTATTCGAACGCCTTGGACACTGAGTAGCGCAGAAGTCTGGGATAAGACCCATCAGCTCGGAGGCAAATTATTTAAGGTGGCAGGCGTAATCGCTTTAGTAGGAGTGGTTTTTCCAGACTATGCTTTCTTTTTTATTCTGATCCCTGTTATCGTGGCATCAATCTATACGGTTTTTTATTCTTATTTTAAATACCGAGAGGAAAAACTAAAAGAAAATTAAACCAAATCCATAAAAAATCGCCAAAAGGCGGTTTTTTTGGTAGGATAAAAATATATAGTTGAAGTATCTAATTTTGCTACTTGACAACATATTTGTTATAATTTAAACTGTAAGTAGTCATTAAAGATAACTATCAGTTCACATATATGAAAAAAAACTTAATTTTAGATATTTATAATTCGAAAAATAGTGTATTTTCTGTTAAAAACATTGCTTTGCTTTGGGAAGAATCTGATACAGAGCTCGTAAAGATGAGAATATATCGCTATATTAAGGCGAATAAATTATATTCAATAAGAAAAGGTCTTTATGCTAAAGACAAAAATTACAATAAAAACGAATTAGCCACGAAAGTCTATACTCCTTCATATATTAGCTTCGAGACTGTCTTGGGAAAAGCCGGAGTTACTTTTCAACACTATGGTCAGGTTTTTGTCGCTTCTTATTTAACTCGAGAAATAAATGCAGACGAACAAACTTATTCTTATAGAAAAATAAAGGATTCAATTTTAACCAACAATGCTGGCATAGAGCATAAAGACAATTATTCTATCGCCACTCCTGAGAGAGCTTTCTTAGATGTGATTTATTTAAACAAAGATTATCATTTCGATAATTTATCTGTGCTTGATTGGAAGAAGGTTCTTAAAATTTTACCTATTTATTTAAATGAAAGAATGAACAAAGAAGTTAAAGCCTATCAAAAAACCATATGACATTAAATACAGCAACTCATAAAAACATTTTGATTAAAATTCTCAAGGATATTTACACGGACAGCTCACTTGGACCTCTTTTGGGTTTTAAAGGTGGCACGGCCATGTATCTTTTTTATGATTTAGAGCGCTTTTCCGTTGACCTTGATTTTGATTTGCTTGACGAAACCAAAGAGCAGGAAGTTTTTGATAAGATGGAAAATATAGTCAAAGAATACGGCACGATTAAAGAAAAAACAAATAAAAGGCATACATTGTTTATCCTACTTTCCTATAACGAAGAGGCTCAAAATATTAAAGTTGAAATTAATAAAAGAAGTTTTGGCTCTCAATATGAGGTTAAAAATTATCTCGGTATTTCTATGTTGGTAATGAAAAAAGAAGATATGTTTGCTCATAAATTAGTGGCTATGACTGAACGCACTAAAATAGCTAATCGCGATGTTTTTGATGTTTATTTTTTCTTAAAAAATAATTGGGCGATAAACAAAGAAATAGTAGAGAAGAGAACCGAAATGGAGTTTACTAAATATCTTGAAAAATGCATTAAATCTGTAGAAAATATTTCTAATCGTGGAATTTTATCTGGTATGGGCGAGTTAATAGACGGAAAACAAAAGGATTGGGTTAAAGCTAAGCTTAAACAAGATACAGCGTTTTTGCTTAAATTAATGCTGGATAATTAGGGAAAATAAAAAATCGCCAAAAGGCGGTTTTTTTGGTAGGATAGGAATATGACAAAGAATATTATTATATCACACCCAAAAAAATTAGAGGAATTTAAAAAATCAATTTCTAAAACAGGACACAGGAAACTCCATATTCTATCTGATTTTGACAGAACTTTAACGACGGCTTTTGTTAATGGAAAAAGCAGGCCTTCCATTGTTTCAGTTTTGCGGGATGGAAATTATCTATCTCCTGATTATGCGAAAAAAGCCCATGCCCTCTATGCTAAATACCATCCGATCGAGATAGACCCAAAAATTTCTTTAGAAGAAAAGAAAAAAGCAATGCACGAATGGTGGGCGACCCATTTTGATTTAAGGATTAAGTCAGGATTGAACAAAAAACATTTAGAGGAAATTGTTGAATCTGGCAAGGTTAAATTTAGACAAGGTACATTAGGCTTTATTGACTTTTTGCACGTCCGCAATATTCCCTTGGTCATTATGTCTTCAAGTAGTATAGGTGGTGATGTTATTGCGATGTATTTCGCAAAAGAGGGCAAATTATATAATAATGTTTATATTATTTCCAACTTACACAAATGGGACGAAAATGGGAATGCAATTGGATACAAAAAACCGATTATTCATATAATGAACAAAGACGAAGTGGCAATTCGAAACTTTTCTGTTTTTAATATAATAAAAAGCAGGAAGAATGTTATATTATTGGGTGATAGCTTGGGAGATGTTGGCATGATTACAGGATTCAAATATGACAATTTAATTAAAATAGGGTTTTTAGATGAAAATGTAGAAGAGAACTTAGAAGAATATAAAAGAAATTTCGACATTTTAATTTTAAATGATTCTTCTATGTATTATGTTAATAAATTATTAAGAGAGATTTGTTAACTAATTTATTCTAAGTAGATCCTAATATAGAACAAGGTGTTACGGTAAGACAAGTTTTTGTTGTGAGCGTTAAGACGGTAAAAAATATATGGACAAGGTTAAACAAATTAAACAGCAAATCAAAAAAGAATGCAAAGAATTTGGAAAGGCGCCAGTTTGGTTTTTCGATAAACATTTATTGGGAGTCGAGAAATTTGCGAGAAAATTGCTTGAAAGATTACCAGAAGCCAACGAAGAAATTGTGATGCTTGGAGTATGGCTTCATGATTTGCAAAGAATTAGGGGAATTGAAGGAGATCACGCCAAGATAGGAGCTATCGAGGCCGAGAAAGTGTTGAAAAAGCATAAATATGACGACAAAACTATCAGAGATGTAAAGAATGTCATTTTGGCACATCGTTGTAATCCAAACTTAATGCCCAAGACAATTGAAGAAAAAATTTTAGCGTCTGCTGACGCTATGTCTCATTACATTAATAATTTCTATATAAATATCGCTGTTTTGGGAGAAAGAAATACTAAGAAATACCAAAAGTGGGTATTGGAAAAACTGAACAGAGATTACAACAAAAAAATACATTTTACTTTTGCCAAAAAAATGATCCGGGAGAGGCACAATATAATTAAAAAATTTATTACGATGAACTAGTTTGTTCTTTTATTTATTTTAAATTTCCAAATCAAAAACTAAGTTCCTAAAACAGATTTTTAACATAGCCTAGTCAGTATTACCCAATAATCGCCAAAAGGCGGTTTTTTTGGTAGGATAAAAATATGGAAAAGATTATTATACCAAAACCAAGAAATGATTCTCTTGTGGCGCAATTTGAATCATTATATAAAACCTTTGCGAGTATTCAATCGAAAAAAAGTGTAAATTTTGATTTGTCTTTACTTGATTGGGTTTGTCCTTTATTAATATTACCGGTAAGCGCGTATATAAATAATACTAGTAGTAATCATGATATAGAGAATTCTCCGATAAAATCTTATTTAGAAAAGATAAATTTTCCAGACGGGATAGACTCTATTTCTTTGTTTCAACAACGAGTCCAAAAACATAAAAGTTATATACCAATAAGCACACTTAAAAAAGATGCTGGAGCATCCAGAGAAAGATTAGAGGCGTTATTCTCAGAGAAAATCTATAGTATTCTTGGTAGCGTGCCTGGAGCGCAAAGTGCGGTTACTTATCCGATAGCAGAGTTGGTGGGCAATATATTTGAACACAGTAAAAAAGATGTAGGATTTGTTTTTGGTCAATTTTATCCTATTAAGAATTATTTAGATATTTGTATTGTTGATTGTGGGAGAGGATTTACTACCGCGTATAAGGAAGAAAAAAGATTAAAATTATCAGATATTGATGCTATTTCTGAGGTAATGAGAGGCAATTCGGTAAAAACAGAAAAAGAAAGAGGATATGGTATTTGGACATCAAGGAGGATTATAAGTGATGTATTGAAAGGTGGCGGTTTTGTCTTAATATCTGGTTCTGCTGGATTAATCGTGAGAGACGGAAAAGAGGAATTAGTTTCTCTCCCAGATTTCTACTGGCAAGGTGTAATTATTGCATATAGAATACCAAAACCATTGGGGCCACTTGATATTTCGCAGTTTTTAGAGTAATGTTTTTGTATTCTCTCTTTTTAGTTTTTGTGTTATAGTAAATACAATAATATGGTAAATATTAAAAAAATACATAAGAATTTAATCATCTCTGATTTGCTGGCCTCAATTATAAGTTCCCGCGATACAATTGATATATTAGAAAAGATTATTAAAAAAGTCGACAACAAATCGATTGATTTAGATTTTTCTAATGTGAAGTTTGTTTCTCGTTCTGCTGCTTACGCTTTATTATCAATGAGGGAAAAGTTGCAAGTCAAAAAAGATATATATTTTATAAATACCAATAAAAATGTAGCGAATATGTTACGAGTAGTAGCGGCGAATAGAATCGTTCCGCAAAAGAAAAAGCCAGAGTTTAACCCAAAGAAAACCAGCATAAAGTCTTTATTCAAAAAGGTGCTAGCATAGTTAGTTTAATTTTCTATATAAGCGTAAACGGGCTCAATTGTTGTTTATTTAACAGAGTAAATAAAAAATCGCCAAAAGGCGGTTTTTTTGGTAGGATAGGAATATATAAATAAAAATAAATAATACAGATGATCATAATGCAAAAATTGAGGAATATTTTTTGTAATTATGACATTCTCAAAAAACTATGGCTGATTACAATCCAAACAGAGGAGCGTCGTGGAATTACGGCGGTAAAAACTGGAAATTGAGTCGATCAAAAATTGACTTGTTCATAAAATGCCCGCGCTGTTTTTATATCGACAATAAATTTGGTACAAAGCGTCCACCGTTTCCACCTTTTTTAATAAATAGCGCGGTAGATCATCAACTCAAACAGGAATTTGATAGTTATAGAGTTAATGGCTCAAAACATCCTTTGCAAGAAAAATATGGAATAGATGCAGTCCCAGCTCAAAATGAAAAAATCGATGAATGGCGCGAAAATTTTCAAGGCGTTCAATATTTACACGAACCAACAGGCCTTGTGATTTCTGGAGCTATAGATGATCTTTGGGTTAATAGCAAGGGCGAGCATATGGTTGTTGACTATAAGGCTACGGCAAAAGATTATCCGATCCTTGGGCTTGATGCTGGTAGCAAATACCATGATGGCTACAAAAGACAGATGGAGGTATATCAGTGGCTGTTGCGCAGAAACGGTTTAAATGTTTCTAATACAAGTTATTTTGTTTATTGCACAGGAAAAAGAAATCAAAAAGCATTTGATAAAGTTATAGAATTTGATGTAATTCTTATTCCCTATGATGGCGATGACGCTTGGGTTGAACCAACGATTTACAAAATCAAAGAATGTCTGGAAAGTGACGAAATACCTATGTCAGGTGTAGGCTGCGAATATTGTGCTTGGTTGAATGCACGCAATCAATACGAAGAATAATCTTTTGATTTTTAGTTTTTTAATTTATTTCTTAAAACATGAACAAACAAGAAAAAATAGATGAATCCAAAGAGCCTGTGTCTGTTTCAAATTACATTGAATCGCTCAACAGAGGTTTAAAGAAATTTCAGGCAAGAATAATAGGAGAGGTTAGCGAATTTAATCTTATGCGAGGTTATGCTTTTTTTACTTTGAAAGACAAAGCAGAAAATGGAGTGATGAGTTGTTTTATCTGGAGGTCTGATTATAATCTTTCAGGGGTTGAAATGAAAGAAGGTTTAGAAGTTGTTGTGTCAGGGTATTCTTCTATATACCCTAAGTCTGGCAGATTAAATTTCCAGACTTCAACCGTTGAATTGGTTGGAGAGGGACCGATTAAAGAAGCCTACGAAAAACTCAAAAGAAAATTAACCGAGCAAGGCATTTTTGCAAAAGAGAAGAAACGTTTAATACCAGATTACATACAAGACATAGGGGTCATTACTTCCAAAACAGGAGCTGTGATTCATGATTTTACGACTAACCTTGGTAAGTTTGGTTTTAGGATTAAAATGATTGATTCTCGGGTTGAAGGACAGAAAGCAGTGAAGGAATTATTGGCTTCAATCAAATCATTTAAAAAACAAGACATTGAAGTTTTAGTTATAATGCGGGGAGGAGGGTCGCTTGAGTCGCTGATGGCATTTAATAACGAGGAATTGGTTAGAGAAATAAGAAATTTTCCAGTGCCGGTTATTGCGGCCATAGGTCATGACA
The DNA here is from genome assembly GCA_964399845.1 of uncultured Candidatus Saccharibacteria bacterium. Classification (GTDB taxonomy): domain Bacteria; phylum Patescibacteriota; class Minisyncoccia; order Minisyncoccales; family GWA2-38-27; genus CAYXZK01. The sequence goes on from CAYNRO010000018.1 coordinate 8,191, forward strand.
GGGATATTCCTCTTATGTCACTTGCGGCCGATGCAATGACTTCTACTCCAACTGCAGTGGCTAATCTTTTAAACGAATCGTGGGAAAAGGCGCAATTTAAGGTAGAAAAATACGAGAGAAGTATTTTAAATTCATATAGCAATAGTTTGTTTAAAGCCAATAACTTTTTAGATAAATTTGTCTATAAAATCAAAGAGGGGTTTGATGTAATTTTCTATAAATATAGGGAGATGGAAAATCAACTGAAGATTTTTCTTTCAAGGATTGAGCAGAGCTTAACTCAGCAAGGAAAAAATGTTGTTGATTATTCAAAATCGATACAAAGAAATTTTACTTCTATGCTGGGAGATGCTAAATATGAAATTAAGAATATGGAGAGGGCGATTAACTCGTATGACCCAGAACAACAACTTAAATTGGGTTATAGTATTGCCAGACACAATGGGAAACTTATCAAAAGCGTGAAAAATGTTAATATAGGAGAGGATGTTGATGT
>CAYNRO010000019.1:0-6845 GCA_964399845.1 uncultured Candidatus Saccharibacteria bacterium
TTTGTGTGGGCGTGCCAGGACTCGAACCTGGGACCTCTTCATTATCAGTGAAACGCTCTAACCAACTGAGCTACACGCCCGTGTATCCTTGGATTTAATCCAAGAATTTATCTAATTTTAGCAAAAAATATTAGTTTTGCCAAGTAAAAATACGCAGATAATATCACTGCGCATTCTTGTATTCTAATAAAAATATTTAGTTCCTTGGAGTTGTTCCGACTAATCGATATTTAGGGTTTTCGATCAATACCCTATTGTTGAAAACAGAATTCTCAATTTTCAACAATAATCGACGCAAACAACTAAAAGTTGTTTTAAAATGAAATGATCCATGGACAGCTTCCGCTACCCATGCCTTGTTACGACTTTGTCCTTCTTACTGAATCTGCCTTAGGCCCTGCTCAAGGCAAGGACTTCGGGCATTCCCAGCTCGCTTGACATGACGGGCGGTGAGTACAAGCTTTAGAAACATATTCATCGCCACATAGCTGATTGGCGATTACTAGCGATTCCAGCTTCATGAGGTCGAATTTCAGACCTCAATCCGAACTGAGAGGCCGTTTGATGGGATTACCTCCGCCTTACGGCTTAGCCCATTGTCAGCCCCATTGTACCACGTGTGCAGCCCAGAACATCAAAGGGTCATGCTGATTTGGCGTCATCCTCACCTTCCTCCCAATTATCTCGGGCAGTTCTCTATGACATATAAAACATAGAGTGAGGGTTGCGCATGATACCCCATTTAAGGGAGCATCTCATGACTCATGCTGACGACAACCATGCAACACCTGTCCAGACGTCCTTGTGAGAAATTCTTCCTTTCAGAAAAATGTCGTCTGAATGTCAAGTCCTGGTAAGGTTCCTCGTTTATCATCGAATTAAGCCACATGGTCCACCGCTTGTGTAAAGCCCCGTCTATTCTTTTGAGTTTTAGCCTTGCGGCCGTACTTCCCAGGCGGGACACTTAACGCGTTAGCTTCGCCACCTAAAGGGTCGACACTTCAGATAGCTAGTGTCCATCGTTTACAGCTAGGAATACGAGGGTATCTAATCCTCTTCTCTCCCCTAGCTTTCGTTCCTCAGCGTCAGGGTCGCTCCAGCTGAATGCCTTCGCTTTCGGTATTCCAGTCGATATCAACGGATTTCACCCCTACACCGACTGTTCTATCAGCCTCTAACGCCCTCTACTTTGCTGGTTTTCTCTGCAGTTCTAAGGTTAAGCCCTAGAAATTTAACAAAGAACCTAACAAAGAGCCTACGAACTCTTTACGCCCAATAAATCCGGATAACACTTGGGGATCACGTCTTACCGAGGCTTCTGGCACGTGATTAGCCTCCCCTTATTCCTGGAGTACCGTCATCCGAAGATTCTTCCTCCAGAAAAGCTCTTTACGCTCCTAAGAGCTTCTTCGAGCACGCGGCGTCGCTCGATCAGGCTTGCGCCCATTGTCGAATATTCTCGACTGCTGCCTCCCGTAGGAGTATGGACAGTATCTCAATTCCATTGTTGGGGAACATGTTCTAGCATCCCCTACCTGTCATAGCCTTGGTAAGCTGTTATCTTACCAACTAGCTGATAGGCCGCGGGCTGATCCTAAAGCGGTTACCGAAGTTTCCGTTTACTGCAAACTTAATAAATTAAATCTGCAGACTATCAGGTATTAGCTCCGTTTTCACGGAGTTATGCCTGTCTTTAGGGTTCATTACCCACGTGTTACTAACCAGTTTGCCACTGTTGTTTGTACCGAAGCACAAACAACCGTTCGACTTGCATGCCTTATCCACGCCGCTAGCGTTCATCCTGAGCCAAGATCAAACTCTCAAAATAAATTTGTCCCTTTACAGGGACTAGAGTCGGAACAACTCTAAAAAACTAAATTTTCTCCATATTCTTTTGTTAGATATTCTTTTATAAAGGTTTTGTTTTGAATAAAACCATCTAACAAAAATAATTTTTAATGTTCTTGCTCATTATTCATTCTTCATTCTACTTTTTTAAAAATCTTTGTCAATTCTTTAAAAATAACCATTCTGTAGTCAAGCCAGGAGAGGGACTCGAACCCACGACCTACGGTTTACAAAACCGTTGCTCTTCCACTGAGCTATCCTGGCAAACAATAGAGAGAATTAATCTTTAATCTTTTTAATCAATTTTCTCTTTCTTGTTTTGCTAAAACTTTTCGATTCATTAGTGTCTTGAGGAGTCTCTACGATTTCTTCTTTTGCAGAATTAACTTTTTTCCAATATCCATCCGAAAAATCATTTTTTTCTTTCCTTGTTTTTTGTCTTAATTTCATCAGTAAGCTATCTGTTTTATTGTCGGTTTTTAACGTCAAAACCCTAATTTTAGAAAGAGTTTTCTGCAAAATAATGTCTTTTGAAAAAAATTTAGAAGTTTTTTTGCGCCCAATTTTATTTTTTAACCTCTTGATAGGGTTTAGCTCAATTTCTTGAGGAGACAATTCAACTAAAATTGGAATTTTACGGATTATAATTAATCCCATTCCTGTGAGGCTTGCAAATAATATAATTACAGCAGATATTCCTAAGATCATAATATTAAGTTGATTCTTTTTTTTAACTTCCGAAACTTATTTTTATATCTCGTATCTTATGAAATTTTTAATAACTATATTCTCTCCTAATTTAGAAACATATGAATCAATTAAATCTTTAATTGTTTTTGTTTGATCTTTTACCCAAGATTGAGACATTAACGCAACCCCTTGTTTATACTTTTTCAATTTTCCTTCTAATATACTTTCCATTATTGCTTGTGGTTTTCCTGAATTTTTTAGTTGTTCTTTATAAATTTCCTTTTCTACGTTTAAAAATTTTTCCGGAATATCCTCTTCGTTTAAAAAAATAGGATTTGCAGCTGCAATTTGTAAGCAAATTTCATGCGCTAATTCTTTAAAATCATCTGACTTTGCGACAAAATCTGTTTCGCAACGCAATTCCACCATTGTGCCTGTTTTCTTGTCAGGATGAATATATGTTTCGATTATACCTAATCTTGCCTCTCTACTTGCTTTTTTCCCTGCTAACTCCTTGCCCCATTTCCTTAAAATTTCTTTTGATTTATCGAAATCCCCTTTGGCTTCCTCCAGCGCTTTTTTGCATTCTGATATAGATATCCCTGTTTCTTCACGAAGCTGCTTTATTTGGTCAATAGAAATCATATAAACATTTAAACAAATTAACATTTAAACAAATTGAATTTAGCTTGTTTAAATGCTTTAGCTGTTTAGCTCTTAAAATAAGAAGGTTTGTTATTTAGATTCTGGTTTCGTTTTTAATACTGTGTCCTTAACTTTTTCGAGGATATATTTAACAGATGATATCGCGTCATCGTTGGCAGGAATTGGATAATCGACTAAAGTTGGATCAACATTAGTATCTGCAATTGCAATGATCTTAATCCCCTTTTTCCTGGCCTCTTTTATCGCCAGAATATCTTTTTTTATATCTAATATAAAAATTGCGTCAGGAGTTTTCTCTAATTTTTTAATTCCACCAAATTTTGTTTCTAAATCTTTTAATTCTTTATCTAATTCAGACCTTTCTTTTTTAGTATATTTTTCTAATTCTCTATCTTTTTTCTTTCTTTCAAGTTCCTTGAAATAATCTACTCTTTTTTTGATAATTTCAAAGTTTGTAATAGTTCCACCTAACCATCTTTGGTTAACATAGGGCAAATTACTTTCTGTGGCTATGTCTTTCACTAAATCTTTAAATTGAATTTTTGTGCCAACCAAAAGCAAAATCTTCTGTTCAGAAATAAGTTTTTGAATAAAAACAAGAGCTTGTTCAAGCTTTTCTACTGTTTGATTTAAATCTATAATATGAACAGTGTTACGTGTTCCATAGATATATGGCATCATTTTAGGATGAATTCGAGAAGTTCTATGCCCAAAATGCAAACCTAATTCTGCCATTTCTTCAGGATTGATATTAGATTTAGTTTTAGCTTGTTTTTCTTTCTCCATAATGTATAAAGATTAACATATTTAAATCTTAAAGACAAGAGTTTATTAATTAGTAAATATTGAAATATTAGTTAAACTTGATTTATTTAATAAATTTGCTAATATCAGGATATAAACTTATCTGTTTTAAATTCAAGGAAATTATATGAAAAAAGACATCCATCCACAATATTACGACAAAGCAACCGTTAAATGCGCTTGCGGAAGCATTTTCAGCGTTGGTTCTACTAGAGAATCTATGGAAACTGAAATTTGCTCAAATTGCCATCCGTTTTACACTGGTAAAGAGAAAATTATTGATTCTATGGGCAGAGTAGAAAAGTTTAAGAAAAGAATGGAAAGAAAGAAAACTAAAAAGAAATAGAAGTTTTGATAACTTAAGCCACAAAAGCGTTGATTCCAGTATGCTTGATACAGAATCTATTCAAAAAGAATACAACGAATTATTAGAAAAGCTCAGTGATCCTGAGCTTGTTTCTAATTGGGAGAAAATGGAAGAATTATCCAAAAAGAAAAGTTATCTGGAAAAAATCATAGAAAAACAAAAGGAAATTAAAGAAACAGAAAATCAAATCCAAGAAAATAAAACAATCTTGAAAAATCAAGAAGATTCTGAGCTTTTTACTTTAGCTGAAAGTGAAAATTCCCAATTAGAAGAAAGAGAGAAAATACTAAAAAAAGAATTTGAAAAATTGATAGGAGGCGAGGACACTGGAGCAGAACCAAATTCTATTATTATTGAAATTCGTTCCGGAGCAGGCGGAGACGAGGCCAGTTTGTTTGTAGGCAATCTTTTCAAAATGTATTCAAAGTATGCTTTTTTGCAAGATTGGAAAGAAAAAATTTTAGACTCTCATCCAACAGAATTAAACGGCTTTAAGCAAATAATCTTTCAATTAAAGGGAAATAATGTTTTTTCTAAAATGAAGTTCGAAGCCGGAGTTCATCGAGTTCAAAGGATACCAGAAACCGAGAAATCAGGCCGAATTCATACTTCAACTGTTTCTGTCGCTGTGTTAGTAGCTCCCAAGAAAACTCAAATCAAAATCAATCCCAGCGACTTAAAAATAGATGTTTATAAGTCCTCTGGTCCGGGGGGACAAAATGTAAACAAAAGAATGACTGCAATAAGAATTACTCATATTCCAACAGGAGTTGTGGTCGCCTCTCAAAACGAAAGAAACCAACTCCAAAATAAAGAAAACGCTATGTCAATCTTAGAAGCTCGCCTTTTAGAGAAAAGAGAAAAAGACAAAGAAGAAAAAATAAGAGGAAAAAGAAAAACCCAAATCGGAGATGCGAAAAGGGCTGAAAAGATTAGAACTTATAATTTCCCTCAAGACAGAATTACAGACCACAGAATTAAGAAAAACTGGTCTAACATTCAAGAAATTATGGAAGGCAAGTTAGATAAAATGATAGAAACCTTGCGAAAAGAGCTTGAGTAAAACAAAATTTTAATTAGCTGCTTCAAGCGCTTCAATATCTTGCTGGAAACCATCGGCAGTGTTTAAAACATTATTTGCATACCAATAGAATATTGAATTCGTGGTTGAGCCTGAGAAATAAATCATTGCGGCTCTCCATTCTCCATTTCTAGTTTGCGATTTAGCGCCTGAATTTGTTAAATACACAGCAGAAGCAAGAAATGCGTCTCTAATATTCCAAGGATCAGCTGGCCTATTGAGAATTTCCTCTATTTGACCTCTATACATTATCCAGGTAGAAGGAATAAACTGCGCAGGACCCATTGCTCCACCCCAACCAATAGCCATTGGGCAAGAAACAGGAGTTAAATAAGGATCTCTTCCTAACGCTTTTGTAATTTTCAGAAATGGCTGGACATCTCTTGAAGGTTTCATCACGCGCGAAATACTTGCCCCACTCTGAATTGAAACTCCTGCTCCCGTAGAGGAGTTTTTTAAATAACATTGTCCAACATTTTTGCCCATAGAAGATTCTTGTTGCAAAATAGCAAGCAGAAACGCAGGCCTAATTCCTGTTAGTCCTTCGGCATATTTAGCAATTTCATAGGCTTCTCCAAAAGTAGGAGCTTTAGATACTCCGATTAATTTAAAGATTCTCGCCCTCACTTCCTGCGCTTTTTTTTCAATACTTTCTTTTTCTTGAAGTTGCTTTTGATATTCTTGTTCGGTTAAATTTAGATAATGTTGTTGGCTTTGCTTTGTTTCAACATTTTCATTCTTTTGAAGTGTTTGGATTTTAACCATTCCTTCTAATTCTTCTTTTTCCTGCCCTAAATTTTCGTTCTGACGTTCTAAATTCAACTTCAAGTCTTTCATGCTTTGCAAAAGCTCTTTGCTCTCGTTATTTAAGATATCCAATGCAGTCAAATTGTCAAAAAAATCAGAAAGTTCTTCTTCGGATAATAGAATTTCAATAGTACTTTTTTGCTCTTCTTCGTAAATGGTTCTTAGAATATTGACTAATTTTTCTTGAGAATTCTCAATTTTTGAATAGCTTTTCTGAATCGAATTTCCAGTATCTTCGATTTGAATTTCTAAATCATCTATAACTAAATTGCTTTGGTAAATTTGATAATTTAAACTTTTTATTTTATTATTTAGGCTCCAAACTTTATTTTGAAGAGTTTTTTTCTCCTGCCCGGTTATATTTATATCTTTTTCAATATTGGCAACCTGCTCTTCATAAAAAACCTGACATTCTTTTAATAAAGATTGATAATCATCTTTCGAAAGGTCTTGTTGGCCCTTATCCATTATTTGTTCGCATTTTTGACCTAAATCTTGTTCGGAAAAAGCAAAATTCGGGAAAACTAAAACAAGCGATATAACAAATAATGAAATTATTTTCGAGAAACGAAAAAACATATT
>CAYNRO010000019.1:6945-8437 GCA_964399845.1 uncultured Candidatus Saccharibacteria bacterium
AAATGATTACTTTCCTTCTTTCTCTTTTTTCTCTTTATCGTCGCTCTCTTTGGTCTCATCCTTCTCTCCTGTCTTGCTGACTGCCTCTTCCTCTTCTTCTACTGGTTTTTCTAACTCCTCTTCAATTTCTTTAGGCTGAACGACTTTAGCAATTACACTATCTAGGTCTTTCATAACCTCAACATTTTTTGGCAATTCAATATCTTTGATTAAAATTTCATCTTCAAAAGTTTTCAACACATCAATATTGATTTTAATTTCATGTGGAAGATTTTGAGGAATAGCTTTAATTGTTAGTTCTTGAATTTCCTTTGCCAAAGTTCCACCTAAATCCTTGACTGCAAGAGATTCTCCTTCAAAAACCAAAGCTACGGTTGCTTCAATCTCTTCTGTCAGAATTGGTTGATAAAAATCTATATGAGTTAGTTCCCCACTTAAAACATCTTTGCTTGTTTTATGAATAAGAACTAATTTTTCTTCTTTATCTATGCCAAGAGAAATCAAAGAACTTTGTCCAGCTTCTTCCAAAACCTTTTTAAAGTCTTTTAAATCAACCTCTATTGCTTGAGTTTCTATTTTTGGACCATAAAGAACAGAAGGTAAAATTCCCTCTTTTCTTAACTCCTTTGCATGTCCTCCTAATTTTTTACGAATTTTAGCTTTAAGTTTTAACATTTGAATAAAGTGTACAATTAAAAAACTAACAACCAAAGATTTTTATTTTTTCTTCAACCTTTTGCTGAACAGCTTTAATTGGGTTTAACATATATTTATAAGGAGTAATTTCTTTCCCTTTAGATAGTTCCTTTCTCAACGAAAAAGTATAAGCTTTTCTTAATTCTGTATTAATGTTTATCTTTACAATCCCTAATTTTATCGCTTTTTTGATATCCTGAACAGAAGTGCCTGATCCTCCGTGTAAAACTAAAAATTTATTGCCTGTTTTATTTTTGATTTCTTCTAATAACTTTAATTTAAGATGAGGATTAACTCCTGTAACTTTCATCCCATGGAAATTGCCTATACTAATTGCCAAACTATCTACTTTCGTTTCTTTAATAAATCGATAAGCATCTTCTGGATTAGTTAAATCTTCTTCTCTCAATTCAAATTTTTTATTGTAAATCCTTGATGATTCTGTTCCAATCGCTCCGACTTCCCCTTCAACCAAAACTCCTTTTTTGTGCGCATATTCTACTATATCTTTAGCATATTTGATATTTTTTTCAAGAGGCAGCCTTGATCCGTCAAAATGAACCGCAGAGTATCCATAGTCAATTGCTTTTTTTATTAATTTTAAGTCTTTCCCATGGTCAAGGTTTAGGAAAGCAGAAACTTTATATTTTGTTTTTGAGATTTCAGCTAAAGCAATTGTTTCTCTTAACCCTAAGAAATTGACCTCTCCTTCAGATGTGCCTAAAATAATTGGGCTTTTCATTTTCTCGGCTCCATGTAAAATACCTTTTAACTGCTCAAAAGAAGAAAAATTAAA
>CAYNRO010000020.1:0-5850 GCA_964399845.1 uncultured Candidatus Saccharibacteria bacterium
TCACCAGCAGCTAAAAGGGTATCTAATTTGGCTCTGGTTGTTGAACCAACATAACCAGTTCCAGAAGTTAAACCCCAAGGAGCTAATACGGCTTCTGTGTATTTTTCCTGAAATTTAACAACACCTGATTTGGTCAAAGGACCAAAGTAAGTTGTTTCACTCCCAGGAGAACCAACGCCTGAATCAGCTAATTTGGTGCTGGAATCAGAGTTTAAAACGATTTGCATGCATTTGACATCGTCACCTGACATTCCCTGCGAAAGATTTCTGTCAAAGGAAGTAATAGTACAACCAGTAACAGTTCCTCCTGTAGTGCCTCCGCCAAGATCAGCTAATTGAGACTGCAAAGTTGTTAATTGAGCCATTAAAGCGTCAATTTGAACTTGAAGTTCGTCAGCTGTTAAAGCTTTAGCAGTTGCAGGTCCTACAATCATTGCGGCAACAGTCAATACGGTTGCAATTGCAATTAATTTTTTCATAATTATTTTTTTCGATTTTGTGTACTCGGTTAAATGAAATTTAAAATTTAAAATTTTAACTCGTAAAGCAATTCTGCAATACAAGCCATTTATTTTACTTAACCGAATGGATTAATTTATAATTCCTTTATCGTCAGTCGACCCTTACTTCCTGTTAAATGTTGCTTTACAGCTATTGCGCTGAAAGCAGGGTTATTTAACTGGAATGATCTTCTGGTCTTTTGAGTATAAATATTTTGTGCCTTTTCCCAAATAAATTAGGGAAATTGACGTCAACTACTCAAAAAATCAAGATCGACGATATCTCTTAATTCTTCTCTATACTTCTCTCAATTTTTAAAACATTTGACAAAATTGACGGGATAACCCGTCTATTTGTTTAAGAAATTTTTAAGCACCTATCTATTGGCTAACAAAATACAAGATTTCAAGCGCTTTAGAAAAATTTCCTTTTTCGTAATATTTCATTGCTTCTAACAAATCTTGTTCTTCCATTTCAGTCAAAGTCTTGTTCTCTATTTCTTTAATCAATCTTTCTGTGATTGTCTTTGTTGAATTTGTTTCCTTGGTTTCTTCTAATCCAACTATTCCATAAACTTGCTCTAATCTCTCCTTCTTTTCTTCTAATTCTTTTACTTGGGCCAGAATTCCCTCAACCTCTTCTGAATTATCTTGAAGTTTAACGATATTTAAGCTATTTATGGCCTTTTCTTCGCTTTTTTGAACTTCTTTGATAGCAGATGCAATATTGCTTATATTATTAAATTCAGCGACTTTAGTCAAGTCATCTAAGCGCTTACTAACCATTTTTAAGTCATATCTGGCTTGATTCTTTTCAGAAACAAAAACTCCCTGACCTTTTTCAGTAATCTTTTTTAATGAATATAATGAATCTCCTGGCAAAGCATTTTGCGAAAAATTAAATATACCCAATATTCCGACAAAAACTATTGCAATCGATAAATATGCAAATGCAAACCTGCGCGCAAAAAGTTCTGTGATATATCCAAAATTCAGGCTTTGTAACCAAGTCTTTTCTTCTTTATTGCTAAATTCCTTTCCTAAAATACGCTCTTTAGTAAAAATGACCCAGTCGTGACTGGGTTCAATATCGCGTAATTTTTGGATTTTGCTGATAAGGTCTTTTTCGCTCATCTTAAAGTTAAGACGAATGAAACGCAAATTTGTTACACTCTTATATAAAGCTACAACACTCTTTAACCAATCTCAAACTTGTCTCTTTTCCCTAGATTGTCTTTAAGCGATTTTAAGGCCCTATGCAAAACAACTCGGGCTGTTCCTTCTGACTTGCCCAATAGCTTAGATATTTCCTTTATTGATAAATCATCTATATAGCGCCAGATAATAACTTCTTGATAGTTTTGCTTAAGATTAGCTAAAACCGCCTTGACCTCGCTTAGGTCAGAATCTAAAAAACTCTTTTCCTCTACATTGGGCCTAGGATCTTCAATGGACACAAACTCAGCTGATATAATATTTGTCCTACCCTTCTCTCTATAATAATCAATAACTACGTTTCTGGCAATTTGATATAGAAATGCTTGATAGTTCTTAATTAGCTTTAAGTCTTTGGTTTTAAACGCTTCCCAGGCCTTTAAAAAGGTTTCTGAACATAAATCTTCGGCTGTATCCCTGGAATTAACCTTTAAAAACACAAAACGATATATTTTGTTTATATATTGGTCGTAAATTTTGCTAAATTCTTGTCTTGGATTATTCATTTTGACCTTAGGACAAATTATATTATGATTATAATATTTTTATGTCCTATTTTTTAGTTAGGACATTTATGAGATATTAGATAGGACATTGTATATATATGTCTGTCCTATGCTATCAATTGATAAAAAGTATTATTTTTATCCCCTATTTTTCTAACTAACCCTTGGTCCAGCAATTGCACAAAATCTCTTCTAATTGTTCTTTTTGATACACTGGGAAAAATCTTTTTAATATCTTGAACTTGAGTATTCTCTCTTTTCTTTAGGAAATTTAAAATTTTTGTTTTCCGAGGGTCTAATTTATTCTCTTTCTCTTTGGTTAAAACGACGTTGGAAGCTAAATTTTCACTAATTTCTTTGTTAATTTCTTTGTTGGCCTCTTTGTCAAAATCTTCTGCCTTATCTTCTATGGAAATATCTTCTTTTAATAAATCTGATTTTTCTTTTTCAATAGCTTGTATCTCTTTCTTAAGACTATATTGTATTTTATCATACTCATCCTGTATCTCCAAAATATCAAAATAACTTACCCAATTTTGCCATTTGGCAACTTCAAAATAACTTTTAAGAATCTCTAAATTCTTTTCAAGCAAAAAGATTGAATCTTTGTTCTGAATTTCTCGGTTAGATGCAAAATTACCTGGATTCAAATTTTGTAAAGATTGTCGATAAACGAAATTAGACAGAACATTGTCAGCAATTTCTCTTATTTTATATCTTAAAGGTTCTTTCTTGGGGAAAAGTAAAGTAATTTTATAAACCTTATTCGTAATTTCAATAAGTTTGTCTTTATCCATTTTCTTGCTATTTTAAACACAAAAGTCCTGTTAAGTTTCCTGAGGCCTGAATCTCTTGACCTAAGTTATCCACACCCTCTCCAATAGAATTAAGTCCTTCCTGAATTTCAGCAAAAGCTAATAATTTATCAACTTCCTGTGCTAAAACTTTGGTTTCTTTTTCAATTTCAAAAACTTTTGCCTGTATTTCTGGTAAAGCTAATGATGGCTTTTCTGGTAAAACTAATAGAGGCTCAAAGGCAATTCTTTGTTGCTCTACAACATTTTCTATTTGACCACCTTCCTGTAGCGCTGTTTTTGACAATAAGTTCTCGAGATTAACTTCAGGCATATTTAGTTCATATCCTTCAAAAAGCGCAGATTGTGGAGCTATTGTTGCTTGTAGTTTTGAGAAAATCGAGCCCGTTGTATCTTGGACAAGACCATAGTTTTGCAACAGAAGAACTCCACCGATAATAGTTAATAACAAAACCAAAAAGACGCTGTCTTTTTTTATTTTATCAATAATGCTTTTAGGTTGAGCATTTTCCTTTTTTTCGTAAACAATTGGGTTTGAAATTTCAAAAGCCATACTTTTAAATAGAGAATTATTATCTTGAACCACGAAATATTTTCAGTATTCTTTCTATATTTTATATCCTTTCAAGAAATAGTCAAATTCGTGTAAATAAAAAACTGGCAAACAGCCAGTAATCAATAATCAATAATAAATGATTATTGATCAATCAAGAATGGATAGTCTCCCTGAATGTTCCAGATAGTGTCAAAATCCCAATTCACAAAAGTATCTCTTTGCTTCATCTGTTGCGTTGTCCTGGCCTGTGGAGCAATTCCATTCATACCTTGATGCTTTTCCTCTCCAATGGCTTTCATATCACCCGAAACATCAATATCCCAAAAACAATTATTAATTGTTACATTGCTAAACGTCCTGCCAAGAAATCCTCCAAGATAAGAAATACCTTTAACTTTTGTTGCTGAATAGCAGTTTTCAACAAACCCATTGTTTATATGCCCTACCAAACCTCCTATCATTTGGATTCCACTAACAGAAGCCGTTGCAGTCCCTATTGCATAGGAATTGAAAAGCGCTCCATTCAGATATCCCACCAAAGGGCCTGTACTATGTTCCCCAGTAATATTAAAATTTTGCATTCCAATTTTCTCCACTTTGGCATTTGCCTCAATATTACCAAACAATCCCATGCCGGCTTGGTCTGGCCTGTTGATAAATAAGTTATCCACAGTATGACCTTTACCATTAAAATAGCCTGTAAGATAGATAGGATCAAATCCTTGCCCCTGATTCCAGCTTATGGTTTCAGAAGCGTCAATATTATTTTCCATTTCATACCAAGCGTCTTTTTCAACATTTACATTTTGCAAATCATCTAAACTTGTAATCTTATAAGGGTCGTCTGCAATTCCTGCTCCTTTTGTCAAAGGACAGGAAAAATCAGGTTTCCAAGAACTATTTTTAAAAAATGGATAGCTTTTATCTTCCTCTATAACCCAGGCAGAATCTTGACTAATACTATTATTTATATCCCAGCCAGCATTTTTAAAAGTGATTTCGCTTTTCATCGCTGAACTCCATTTTGCTTTTGCGCAAGCGCTTTTATCTTGTAAAGAACTTAAGGCGTCAAAAAAATTATTTTCGCAAACAGTTGGACGATAGTCCTCTCCCAGAAAACCACCAAAATACATAGGGGATTTAGAAATCACTTTTCCAGCAGAGTAAGAATTAGAAATCTGCCCATAAAGAGTTCTGCCAACCAACCCGCCTGTTTGCCCATGATTACCATATATTTCTGCGATTGAATAACAATTTTCCACTTTCATATCTTCCTGGCCTTGTTGCCCAATTAATTCCCCTATTAGTCCTCCAGTATTTTGATGTCCTTCTACTCTGCCCGTTGTATAACAATTTGAAATTATTGCATCTTGACTATACCCTGTTAATCCGCCAACTACTTTGCCTGTTAAATCAACATTTATTAATCCAAGATCTTTTATTTCTGTTATACTCCCTGAATTTTGTTCGCCTACATTTGAAAACAGACCAATTCCATATTCATCAGCCCTGTTTATATATAAATTCTCTATTACAAATCCTTTGCCATCAAAATGGCCTGTAAAGTTGACTGGATCAAATCCTTTGCCTTGATTCCAACTTATGGTTTCAGAAGCGTCAATGTCGCTTCCAAGCTCATACCAGACATTGTTGACACTCTTGACTGCTTGCACCTCGTCAATGTTTGTAAGGATAAAAGGATTTTCTTGCGAACCTAAATTGTTTAGAGTGCTATTCTCTTGGCCCGGAGTTCCGTTAATTGGATTTTCTTGAGCGTCTATGCCATTTGTGATAATAAGATTATTTCCTGCCCAATTATTAGGATCTGAGCCCTCTCCATTAGAATCAATTCTCTCCATTGAAATGCTTGGATTTTGATTTTCAATAAACCATCCATTCGAACAATCAACCTTATCAACTAAATCTCCATTATTGTCTATTAATTCTAAAATTCCTCCATCATCGTTCAAAGCTCCCCTATAAATGTAATCAGATTCTATGTCTCTTACCGTCCATTCCGTAGTTCTTTCTAAAAGGAAATAGCCAAAAGCATCTATGGTTGGAGTTGTTGTTGCTAAAGCAGGGTCTAAATTAATTATCATCTGCTCTGTTCCATTTGCAGGAGAAAAAAGTAATTCCCAATTAGAAATATCTATTGTGTTCGAAGTATTATTATATAATTCAATCCATTCGTTGTAGGAATATGCCTTGGTTCCCTGCCAAGCAATTTCATTTATTGCCACATCTTGCGCTATTTC
>CAYNRO010000020.1:5950-7874 GCA_964399845.1 uncultured Candidatus Saccharibacteria bacterium
GGTCATTTGATTGGAAGCAATTTTCCGCGCCAGGAGTGGGGATTGCCTGTTGCCAATTTTCAGAATCATTAACATCAACTTCTGGACTTATTCTCTGAAGAGAATCACCATTGCCTTGTGCTCCCCATTCAGAACTATATTCAAGTTGATCAATAACGAGATCTACATTTATTATAGATATACTCTCGCCTGTATTGCTCAGAGAAAAAGAGCTATCAAATAAAGTTCCAGAATAGCTAGGATTATCAATTAAAAATTCATCTTTATCATTAGCGATAACAGCGTATTCGCCTGAACCAAGAACACCATTGCCCTGAATTATTTCCAAATTATGGTTTGTCTCGTCTTCGCATAATTTCCATCCACTCACATCAACATCAGAATTAAAAGTATTTAAAATTTCTATCCATTCCCTATTTTCATCACTGCCTTCCAAATCATACATTATTTCGTTTATAACAACTGGGAAGAATTGTGGCTCGACGGTTTCGTCATTATTATCACTTATGTTACTAGAACTACTTACTGGATTACTGCTACTACTAGGGCTTGTTCCACTTCCACTGCTACTTCCGCCACCTGTAGAATAAACTGGTAATGAGTAAACAGCGCTATCTCCCAAAGAATTAGCAGGTTCAGGAGCGCTGGTTAAAACAAAATCACTGGCATTATCGTTAGTGTCGATTAAAACATTTGCAAGGCTCTTTCTCTGCAAGCTCTGGCCTGTTTTAAGCCCATTGTCAAGAATTATGCCATTGCCTTCTATTGCGTCCAGAGGAGGTAGTTTGTCGCTTTTTCCCCAACCTGCTTTATCAAAAACATTTTCTTCATTATCTTCAATGATTACTCCACTAACACTTGTCAATTGACTACTAAAATCAGCGTCAGACTCAAATTCTTGGCCATCTATGACAAGCTTACCTGCCTTTAAAAGAAAATAACCCTTAGCTGGAATAACATTTTTACTCCATTCAACCTGTTTATTGGAAACATTGTTGCCTGAATCAACTAATTTTAATCTAAAATTATCAGCGTTGATGTTAATATCAAAATCGCTTGGATTATATAGTTCAATAAATTCATTTTGCGATTTGTCTAAACCAACACAAATTTCGCTAATCAAGATTTCAGATACTGAATCAGATAATTCTGCCTGTATCTGTTCTTGCTCAAGATCTTTTGTTTCCTCATCTTGTTCTTGATTATTTTGATTTTCTTGTATTATCTTTATTCTATTACCAAGCTTGCTCATTTCTACTGCAATTTTATCTAAATCTTGCATAAAAAGATTTAATTCGTTTTCTGACACCCCAGATTCTTTTGGATTTTCCTGTTCCACAAATTTTTCTTCTTCAATAAATTCTCCCTCTATTGTTTGGTTATCTAACAATTCTTGCGCTCTATCTTCAGCTTCTTTTTTTAATTTCTCTATTTCTTGTTGCAAACGAATTATTTCTTGGTTTTCTGAAGATTCCTGTTTTTCAAAAGGCAAAGAAGCAATCTCTCCAACTTGAGCCCTGAAAGGATTTAAATTAGAAAAAATAGACTTTACCGCATCAAGTCCATTGTTCACTTTATCTTTAATCGTTCCTCCCAAATCCCATATTTTATCTAAAATACCCTCGCTTGATTCTTCTGATTCTTCTGACGAAAATAATCCTCCTGTGATTTTACCCATAGCCTTGAGCGTATCTTTGATTGTGTTTTCTATTGGTTTTTTCACATATCTATCCCAAAAACTAAGCGGTTTAATACCAAAATCCGGCACAAACTCTGGAAAAGAAATGTCAACTGCTGGATCTCCTTGCCATTGATAATCTGCAACAATTCCTCTGACTTGAACAACAAATGGAGGCAAATTATATTCCAGTTCTGTGCATATGCCCGATGACATACCAATGCTCCCTTTGTTCTTTGGAGGAAC
>CAYNRO010000021.1:0-1382 GCA_964399845.1 uncultured Candidatus Saccharibacteria bacterium
AGCCAAAACTCTTTCTATCATATCCATTTCTTGCTGATGACCAATAAATTTGCTTCTATCCCTACTCGCTAATTCTTTTACATCATTTGAATATTTGTCTAAAGTTATTGTGTAGCCTGCTGTCCATTTTCTAGCAAGCGTTCCCCTTTTAGATAAATTTTCGTAATCCCAAAATCTTTTTGTTTTTTCATATTCATCTTCGATGTCTTCAAACCACCAGACTAAATTGTAAATATCATCTGCTTTAAGCTTGTTTTGGATCAGCACTTCTTTGAAAACCGAGTCTTTTCTGGCAAGGGCAGACAAGATATCGCCAATCTCAATTCTAAAATGACCTTTTTGCTCGGCTATTTGAAAAGCTTCAAGAATGGTATCTTGAAAATCTTGAGATATAATAGAAGAAGATTTTTTTGACAATGGAAATGATTTTATTTCTTTTCTGATTATTTTTTTTAATTCCGCTATGCCTAAAAGCGCCCTCATTAAAACAAATTTTAATTTTTTATTATCTTTCAAGATAAAATAAAAAAGATGAGTTGAGGTGATTTCCTCAGAACGCGCAGACCTTATCGCTTTGACAACAGCCTGAGCTGATTCAAAACTTAAGAACTCTGCTAAATTATATTTTTCAGGATTTAAAATTGCCTGGTCTATGCTTATTTTTAATTTTGGTTTTTTTATTTTTAAACTAAAGAAAACTTTGTTAATTAAGAGCATCAAATAGAAAACAAGCGACAGTAGGCTTAGTCCCAACACAAAACGATTGCTGTCTTCAGAAAAATTATTACCTAAAAATCCATAGAGAAACAATCCCAAGAAGAGGATAAAAAGAATTAAAAAGAACAGCCTTGAAGCCCTATGAAACTTTAAAAAAAGAAGCCTCTCCCATTTAACCGCTTGATATATTTTTGTCTTTTTTAGATTAAAATTAAACATATTAAAATATGAGATACAGCGCAAATACAAAACCTGCCAATAGCAAAAATGGCAGGCATATCCAGATTAAAATTAGCGCGAGACCAGCTACAAATACAAAGATTTCTGTCAAAATTCCCAGAACAATGAAAACGCTTCGGAAAATAATTCCAATCCCCCTTGACATTATGTTGTTAAACACAAAAGCCTCAATCCATCTCATTACATCCCATGCTTTTCCATAGGGATAATAATACCTATGCCAATAAGAGAAAAAAGTTTTCAAAAGCACTGGAAGCGAAAAATAATTTAAGTTAAATACAAGAAAATTTTTCCATACTTTCAAAAGCTCTTTTGGCATATCAAAAAATTGCCAAATCAAAAATTGTAAAAATATATTATAATTCATTAATATGTTAAATCACCTATCCGCGTTAAACTACGGAACATTATTGTATTATACTATC
>CAYNRO010000021.1:1482-7574 GCA_964399845.1 uncultured Candidatus Saccharibacteria bacterium
AAGTGTGGACGGTGCAGGGATCGGACCTGCGACCTCTTCGATGTGAACGAAGCGCTCTACCACTGAGCCAACCGTCCAAAATTGCCTCTTATCTCTATATATACTACAATGGATATATAATAATATGCAAATCTTTGAACTCCATTTTAATCCTAAATTAAACAAAGACCAACTCCTTGATAGTTTTGTATATGAGCCTCAAAATATCTATGAAAAAAGATTAGGCAGTTTATACATTGTTGGAAAGCTTCAAAACACTTTTTCCAAAAACTCTATTCAGGGCAGAGGCAACGAAAACAAAAAGACAAACTTGCTGAACGAACTGGCCAGACTAATCAAAAGAGAATACTATAACTCCCCTATTAAAATCCCAGAACAAGCCCTTTCTAAAACATTGAAAAAAATAAACGAGTTTTTGTCTGAAGAGGTTAAAAAAGATAATGTTGGGTGGCTTGGAAATTTGAATTTCGGCGTTCTGTCTCTGAAAAGCCTTGATTTGTCTTTCACGAAAACAGGTAGCCTAAAAATCCTTTTAATTAGAGATAAACAAATAACTGATATTGGAAAAAGCTTAGAGCTTCAAGAAATTAATCCCTATCCTTTAAAAATATTTTTTAACACGGTTTCTGGCAAATTAGTGGAAAATGATATTATTGTTGTTCTAACCCAAGAAATATTTAATTTTTTCTACGAACAAAAAATCTTATCTAAAATTGCCAAAGCAGAAAGCTTAGACCAAAAGAAACTAAAAGAAATTCTACCTGCTTCTCTTTTTGAAAAAGGAGCAGGCTCAAAAGTCTCTGGAATTTGTTTCTTATCTGTGGTAAATCAAGAATCTTTGATAGCAAAAGAAAATGGAAAAATTAATTTTCAGAAACAAGAAAAGTTTTCATTCTACGCTGTTTTTTCTCCTATTCTTGACCTTTTGAAAAAGATAAAGAAAATAAACCCTATAAATAAACTGATTTTGCGTCGAAAACCTAAAGCTCACAAAAAAACCTCAATTTATTTTGAAATCTTTGTTTTTTTCAGAAAAAGATTTTTGGGATTTTTACACTTGATAAAAGATAAAATATTCAGAATTTTCAGAAAACCGAAAAAGAATCAAGAAAGCGAAAATATTGTCGAAAAGAGAAACATTGAATTAGAAAATCCAAAAATCGCAGAAGAGGTTGAAAAGAAAAAATATAAAATACTGCCTGACATTGATAAAATAATTAAATCCAGAAGTATTAAAAAAAGATTAATATTGGTTTTTGCTTTCATTTTACTTCTTTTCTTTGGATTTCTGATATTTCAAAACAGAAGCAACAAAACAGAGGAAAAAGAATTTAATATTTCTCTAACAGAAATACAAGAAAAAGTCACTCAAGCAGAAAACTTTTTAATCATAGGAGAAAATAAAAACGCTAATTCTATGTTCATAGAAGCCTGGAAAGGAATTGCTCCTTTAGCTGAATCAGAAAATGATCTGGAACCAAAAGCTGTTAAATTAATCGCGATAATTAAAGATAACCTGGAAGATTTAAATAAATTGGAAAAAATCGAAGACCCAGAACAAGGATTGCAAGAAAAATATGAAAAAGCTTTAGATTCTTTCTCTGTTCCAGACAATCTTATTCCTTTCCCAGACCCGGATTTTAATTTTGATTTATCTGCTTCTTATTTTTCAAACCTATACTTTCTTGACAAAAAGACTTGTCAGATAATTAAATATCCTTATTTAAGTAACTCGCATTGGGGTTTGCCTCAAATTTGGAAAGGACAAGATAGCAGTTGCTATGAACCAAAATCGTTTTTCGTAAACGGACCGATTTGGATTCTAAACAAGGATAATTCAATTAGCCGTTATTATTTAGGGTCTTTTGAAAAGAAAATAAGTCTTGAAATATTCCCTCTTGCAAAAAACATTAGTCAAATTAAGTCTAAAACTAATTTGCCGTATATCTACCTTTTAGAACCAATCGAAAAAAGAATAATTGTCATAGACAAAGAGGGAGAGATAATTAAACAATTTCAGAGCGAAAAATTTAACGACCTGAAAAATTTCTCTATTTCAGACAACGGAAAAACAATTTATCTCCTAAACGGCTCTGAAATTTACAAAATTAAATTATAATTCTATTCTGCCTTCTTGCGTCTCTTCTTTAGAAAAAGAAGGAAAAGAATTATTAATATAATAACGAAAATCAATATAAGTGGATAGAGATTTTTTGGATAAACCAAGCTACCTATTGAAGCCAGAAAACTGTTGAGAGCAGAAATAGATTCTTCTTCGTCTGCTTTAAAATCTTTTGTTTCTTCAACTTTTTTTGCTATTTCCCCTTCCTCTATCGCTCCTCCTCCATTATCTTTAACTTCTTTATCCTGTAGAGCTATTCCTCCAGTTTCAATAGCTTTAACAGGAGTTTTTTCTTTGGTAGTTGTATGACCAACAATCTCTTGCTCGTCTTCTTGATTAGGTGCCTGTGAGCTTAAGGTTGTAAAACTATATTCTCTGCTAACAGTATCAGGCGAAGCATGAGAAATGCACCGATAATAATAGGTGGTATTTTGAGACAAACCACTAACAATCATAGAATGGCCTGTTTTTTTAATTGGATCTTCGGTTGTAGAATTCGCATAACCATAATCGGGTGGATTTTTCCAATCAAAACTACGAGTTTCATTCTCGGCTGCCCAAATAACCCTGCTTGTAGCTAATTTATTGGTCAACCAAGTAATTGTTGCCGTTGTATTCTGAACAGGAGAAGCGTTTTCTTGGGTTATCTCAAGCCCAGCTATAATAACACCGCCGCCACTTCCGCCACCGCCAGATGGATTTACTTCAGAGCTAATTGATTCCCCCCAAAATCCAATTTCAAAATCGAAATTAGCGCTACAGCCTTGATATTCATTGCCTGATTCTGAAGCAAAAAATGCAGAAAATTTATAAACATTCACTGCCCCACTTTGTATCTGAGAAAGATATTCTTCACCAGCTGAATAGAAATTAGTTAAAGAATCTTGATAAAGCTCATTTGCGTTTTCTTCTATTGTCACGGTTAAAGCATCTGACAGAACACCACTTGATAATGGACAAGCAGGAGAATGTCCTGTTACGTTAATTCCTATTTCTTGAATCTCGCTACCTAAGTTAGTAACTTGTACCCAACGGTTAATAGTATGTCCAGGCAAAAAATCAGATTCATCGAATAAAGATGTATGCTGACTTTCATCTAAAAGCACGCAATCTAAAGGATTGTTCTCTGTTTTGCAAACTTGAACCACTAAACCTCCCTGCGTAGCTTGAGTTGACTGAATTAAACTAAAACTTCCTAAAAAGGCTATTGAGATTATTAAAATTGTTTTTGATATTTTATTCATATTAATAAGATTATTGAGTTATTTCTTCAACAGAACCTGCATTATCGTCCCCGTCTCCATCTCCATCTCCATCGTCGTTAGGAGAAGGAATTTCTGCTCCGTTATTCTCTTCAGGTATAGTCACTGGTTCTTCTATAATCGGTTCCTCTGTTATAGGTTCTTCTGCAACTGGCTCTTCTGCGACTGGCTCTTCTATAATCGGCTGTTCTATGGCTGGTTCTTCTTCTGTTAAAATTTCTTGATCCGTAACAACAATTTCATCGCTGTTTATTATATCAATATTTTCATTATCTACCATATCAACTGCTTCGTCTATAACAATAGTTTCGTCCTCCACAAATATATCCTCGTCAGATATTATTGGTTCCTCTTCTATAATCGGTTCTTCTGTTATAGGTTCTTCCGCGACTAATTCTTCGCTCACAGATATTTCTTCGTCCACGGACACTTCTTCAACAACAGGCATCTCTTGTTCTACGGGTATTTCTTCGTCCACGAACACTTCTTCAACGACAGGCATCTCTTGTTCTACGGGCATTTCTTCATCCACGGATACCTCTTCATCCACAGTTGTTTCTTGCTCTACGAGTATTTCTTCGTCCATAGGTATTTCCTCTTCCACAGACACTTCCTCGTCCACGACAGGAAGCTCGCTCACAATAGGTGACATTCCTGACAGACTGCTTTTATTATCAATACCCAAAATGTTTAATTCGTCGCTCAAGGAAATTCCGTTGATAGAGGCTAATAATGCTATTGCTTCTGCTTCACTGGTTATTGCGGGCGGACAAAAATCACTGTCTGAAATATCACTTCTAACAAGAAACGGATATACGCTATTTTGGGCTAAAACCTTTATTCTCCCTGTTGTGGTAATATATCTATCTTCAAAAGGCAATTTCCACCAATATAAACTACTATTCTGGGTTCCAAGAACAACAGACGGATCATCAATCCAACTGTCTCCGCTATCAAATGAGAAAGAAATATCTATCAACAAATCAATATCATCTCCGATTGGATTAACGGCTGTCCAGTTAATTGGATACTGGCATTTGTCATTCATGCTCAAAGCCTGACAAATAGCAGCGGTGTTAGAATTTGTTGGCCAATTATCAGGCACCATATACCATGTTTCTTCGCCATTTGGATATTCAACAGTTACTGTTGGCGCCCAATCACCAGTGGCAATAGTGCTTGTGATTGATTCTGTGTCTGAAAATCCTGTTAACCCGTCAGAAAGGTCTTCTTGCCACCCATTAAAAACAAAATTGAATTTACAAGATTTGTTTTGGAGCTCAGAAGAAACATCTGCTGGTAGAATAACCTCGCTGGCATAGAACCAATGTTCATCAACACCATAGAACATATTATCAAAGTATTCGTGGCTATTTGGGATTTGTAAATCAGCATCATCTGGATTTAATAATCTCAAGTCAAAATCTTTCAGAGGGCCATTGTATTTCAAATCCATATGCTTGTGATCAACAGAGGGATCTGGGATTGCATCATACCAGTTATACCAAATCTTTAGACTAAGAGCATTATATAGTTCTAAGTCACACTCCCCATCAACAAATTCTGAAACAGCATTGTATTTAAAAGGCAAACTCCCTTCTTTCTTGATATAAATATCTCTAGCCACACTCTCGCCTGGTTTCATATTAGAAGCTCTATCATTCGGAGCAAAATTACTCTGTCCAGACCTTAATGAAAAATCTAAAGTTCCTGCCAAACAAAGATTAGATGAAGAATCCTCTGTGTCGTTGAAATAAGAAAAAGTTCTACCAATGGCAAAAAGTCCACTCCAGTTAAGAGTAACTATCATCAGGAAAACAACTATTTTGAGAATAGATTTTTTAATGACTTTTTCTTTCAGAAAATCAAAATTCAAGCCATTTGTTGTGTGGACTATTGTCTTCCTCTTTCTATACACGCGCTTCTCTCTCATTTTTGGTTTTACTATTTTTTTAGCTTTCATTTTTCTTTTTACTAACGCCCAAGCTCTTTTTTTTAATTTCTGGCTTTTTGCTTTTTAATTGTCGGATTTCTTTTTTTAGCTTTTTGATTTCATCCTCGTTTCCCCTGATATCTTTATCCTGTCCTATATCTTTTGCTTTGTTCTTTTTAATCTCTTTGTCTTGCTCCTCGTCTTTCTTTTTATTTTTTAATCTAACAATTTCTTTCCATATTTTCCTTATTTCATCAGAAACAATTATGCCAGCCGGTATTATAATAATTAGAATAAATCCAATCGGCTTTTTGCTAAAACTAACAACATAGCCCAAATAAGGAATATGAAATACAACTCTCCCGATTATGTCTTTTTGTAAAACCTCTTTCTGGTCTGGAGCATTGTTGGCATCGCCCTTGGTAATATAGCGCGGTTCACCTTCAGTCACTTGAATGTCATAAATCCGATGTGTAATCAATTCTTTAAGCTTAGTCGTTGCTTGAAAAGTAACAATATCACCTATTTTATAATCTTCTTCTGGCTTGATTGTTATAATGCTCCCTGTTTTTATTGCTGACTCCATTGAACCTGATTCAACAACTTTTACCTTGAAATTGCCAGTAACTGGGAAAACCGAAACAATGAGCAAAATTGTAATTAACCCGATAAAAACACAAATAATGTAATAAAATATTTTAAAACTTTTCATTGCTAATTCTTCCGCCCAGTCACAAGCAAGGCGGAATCTATCAACAATTAAAACCCTGACTAA
>CAYNRO010000022.1:0-5546 GCA_964399845.1 uncultured Candidatus Saccharibacteria bacterium
TCAGACAATTCCAAAGACTCTCCCTTCTGAAGACGGAGAATATCTTTTTTCATTGTCCTAATGTCTTTGCCTTCTAAAAAATTTTCTTCAGACATGCATCGACGGACAAAAACAGAAAGCAGAGAATAAAACGGCAAGCAATAATCACTTATCGTTGCTTATTGTTCGCTGTTCGCTGTTCGTTGTTCGTTAATTTAAGAGTTTTAAACTAACTCTGTCGTGTTCATCAATAGAAATTACTTCTACTGATACTGTGTCTCCTAATTTTAACACATCTTCAACTTTTTCCACCCTACCAGGGCCTAATTTAGAAATATGAAGCAATCCATCTTGTCCAGGAAAAATTTCCACAAAAGCTCCGAAATCTAAAATTTTCTTTACTGTGCCTTTAAATTTTTCCCCGACTTTTGCTTCTCTCGTAATATTTTCTATTTCAATAATTGCTTTTTTGACAGCTTCTTCGTCTTCTGATGTCACGAACACTGTCCCAGAATCTTGAATGTTTATCACTGCTCCTGTTCTTTCTATTATTTTGTTAATCGTTCTTCCACCCGGACCAACTACCATTCCGATTTTTTCGGGATTAATCTCAATCGTTGAAATCTTAGGAGCATAAGGCGATAGACTTGCTCTTGGCTCTGGTAAAACTTTTTTTATTGAATCTAAAATTTGTATTCTTGCTTTTTTGGCTGCAACCAAAGCCTCTTCCATAATCTGTCCGGTAATTCCTTTAATTTTAACATCCATTTGAAGAACAGTGATTCCTTTTTCTGTTCCTGCTACCTTAAGGTCCATATCTCCGTTGTGGTCTTCTGGCCCCTGTATGTCTGTTGCGATTTTGTAGTTGCCTGTTTTTGGATCCTCAAACAGACCCATTGCAATGCCAGCAACTGCTCTTTCTATTGGAACTCCAGCGTCCATAAGAGATAAAGAAGACCCGCACACAGAAGCCATGGAGCTAGACCCATTTGAAGAAACTATCTCTGACACAATTCTAATGGTATAGGGAAACTTTTTAAAATCAGGTATTAATGGTAAAAGAGCTTTTTCTGCTAATAATCCGTGTCCAATTTCCCTTCTACCCGGACCCCTAATTCCTTTTACCTCTCCGGTTGAATAGGGAGGAAAATTATAATGATGCATAAATCTTTTCTTTCCAACGATTTCCATTTCTTGAAATAGCTGTTGATCTTCTGGCCCACCCAAGGTTAGAATAGAGAGAGCTTTTGTTTTTCCTCTACAAAATAATCCCGAGCCATGGGTTCTTGGCAAAAGTCCTGTTTCGCAATAAATTTCTCTAACTTCGTCTAATTTTCTGTTATCAGGCCTTTTGCTATTTTCTACAATATTTTTATGTATTAAGCGATTGACTTCTTTCTCAAAAAAGTCTTTTGCATAATTAACTTTTTCTTTTTCTTCAGGATATTTTTCCCCAAGAAAGGAAACTAATTTATTCCTTAATCTTTTATCTTCTCCTGTGTTCGTTTTTTTATCTTGGAAAATAGCTTTTTCTAAATCATCTCCTAAAAATTCTCTAATTTCTTTTTCGAGCTCAATATCTGCAGAAAATGGCTCAACTGGCATTTTTTCTTTACCAACTTCTGCGACGATTTCCTTTTGAAAATTTATTAATTCTTTTAGATATTTTTTGGCAAAGTCCAAAGCGCCCAAGACAATGCTTTCTTCAACCTCTTTAAGTCCTCCTTCTATCATATTGATAAGAACATCTTTGCCATCTTCGCAACCAGCGAAAATAAGGTCTATCTCGCTCTCTTCTCTTTCCTTATAGGTCGGATTTAAAACAAATTCGTTGTTTATTCTTCCAACTCTTACGGCCGCGATAGGACCCTCCCAAGGAATATCAGATATAGACAAAGCTAATGAAGAAGACAATAGCCCTACAACGTCTGGATCGTTTTCACCATCCCAAGAAAGGACAGTGTTCATAACTTGAATTTCTTTAAAAAAGTTTTCTGGAAACCGAGGACGGATAGCACGATCAATCAAACGAGCATTACAAACAGCTTCGTCTGAAGGACGACCTTCTCTTTTGATATAACGAGAGCCGTTAATTTTTCCAGCAGCATAATCTCTTTCCCTATATTCAACGCTCAAAGGGAAAAAATCGAGACCTTTTCTCCCATTTTCGTCGAGTACGCAAGCTGTAAGTATTAATGTATCGCCGCAACTTACCATAACATCGCCATTTGCTTGTTCGGCGAGCCTTCTGGCGTCAACCTTAATCTCTTTTCCGTCTAACTTTAAACTAAATTTACTTTTGTTCATTTTTTAATAAGTATTTTTTTACAGCCCCTTCAAGATCAATAAATTCATCGGCAACTTCTTTCAAGCGCGAAGAGGTTGACCTTCCGAAAGCAATAATTTCTACTCTTTTACCTTGATTTTTTAAATATTCAACTAAAGCGATAAAATCCCCGTCACCTGAGACAACAACTAATGTATCAACGCTCGGAGCTATTCTAATAGCGTCAATGACAATACCTACGTCCCAATCTGCTTTTTTTGCTCCTCCGTAAAATTCTTGAAGGTCTCTAACCCTTGTTTCTATTCCTAATTTAACCAAAGCTTCAAAAAAAGGTTTTTCCTCGCCCGTCTTTGTCCTCACCACATAGGCAAACGCTCTAATTAAATTTCTCTTGTTAACGCCTACTTTTAAAATTTCTGCAAAATTAACTCTTGCTTGATACAATCTTCTCGCAGAATGATAAAGATTTTGAACATCAATTAAAACTCCTACCCTTTGACCGCTATGTTTAATAACCATATTCTTCTACTGTCTATTTTTTTAAGCCTGTTGCTTTTAAGATTTTATTATACCTTCTGACGTGTTTTTCTCTCAAGTATTTTAAAAGTTTTCTCCTTTTTTCCACCATAGCCAAAAGCCCTCTCTTGGAATGAAGGTCTTTGCGATGCTCTTTTAAATGCGAGAGTAATCTTTTAATTTCTTCGCCAAGCAAAACTATCTGAACTTCGTCAGACCCAGTGTCTGTTTCGTGAAGCTTATAGTCCTTTATAATTTTTATTTTTTCTTTTGGAGTCAACATAATATGTTTAAATGATAAATGATCAGTGATAAATGATCAGTGATAAATGATAAATAATCAGTGATAATTCTGTGCCCCGTGAGGGACTCGAACCCACAACCTTGAAGTTAAGAGCTTCCTGCTCTACCAGTTGAGCTAACGGGGCAGTTGGTTCTTTTTGTTTTCCCTAGGGACACCCCGGAATTATGAACAAACCTTCTTGCCACCAACTACTATAAATCTTTGTTGTCCAATCGCTCAAACCAATCATCCAGAAAAATATTCCTATAAGTAGAAACGCACTATAAATCATCACAAGGCCAAGCGCAACTGTCGTGAATAGGCTTTTTGCCTGAGTAATCATTTGCGGTCCCTTCTCAGCTCCGCCAGCATAGGCCAGAATATACATAAATCCACCAATGGCTATCATCAAAGCTGCCACAGGAGGAACAATCTTAAACAAAAGAAAGTCCAGGATATTGTCAAACAATACAAAAAGATGACAGAACTGACAAATGGGCTTGTCTCCTTCTCCTGCTAAAGAACAGGGAACTATTCCGTCTGCCAAAGAAATCAATGGCAAAAAAATAAACCCGATTACGAAAAATGCTAAAACAATTTTTCTCATTAACTTAATTCTAACAAAATTCTCGAAAAACAAAAGAGCAAAACTTGCTTACTGAGAAAGGTCCCAAATTTCAATCATTGGATTTAATTTTATTTTACAAATTTATGTGATTTTGTCAAATTTTGATATTAAACTCATTTTTGGTATATTAATACTATGCCTGCTAAAATTTTCTCTGCCACTGTTAACGGACTCGATGCTCAAATCATTGAGGTAGAAGTAGATGTATCTTACGGATTAAGGTGTTTTGATATTGTTGGGTTACCAGACAAATCTGTTCAAGAATCAAAAGAAAGAGTGAGTTCTGCAATTAAAAATTCTAATTTCAATTCTCCGCACAAACAAGCGCAAAGGATTTTAGTAAGCCTTGCTCCGGCTGACCTTAAAAAAGAAGGGTCGCTGTATGACTTGCCAATTGCCTTAGGATATTTGGGCGCGTCAAAGCAAATTAAGATTAATTCCCAAGAAAAAATTATAATCGGGGAGCTTGCGCTGGACGGCAGGCTAAGACCTGTTAAAGGCGTTATATCGCTTGCCTTGGCTGCCAGGGAAAAAGGTTGGAAAGAAATAATACTACCAAAAGACAATGCCAAAGAAGCTGCTTTGGTCTCGAATATCAAGGAGAAAGAACCTCTTTCCAATAAAGTAAAAATTATTGGGGTAGAGTCCCTGCGACAAGCTATTGATTATTTAGAAGGAAGAGAAAAAATAGACTCTTTTGAAACAGATATTACCAACATCTTAGAGAAATTAGATAATTCAATAGATTTCAGCTGGATCAAAGGACAAGCAAGCGCCAAAAGAGCAATGGAGATTACTGCGGCCGGCGGACATCACCTGATGATGCAAGGGCCTCCTGGAACCGGGAAAAGCCTTTTGGCAAAAGCATTGTCTTCTATTCTACCCAACCTTTCTTTCCAAGAATCTTTAGAAGTTACAAAAATATACAGCATTGCAGGACTTTTATCAAAAGACAAACCATTTATGAGCTATCGTCCTTTTCGGTCTCCGCACCATACTTCTTCAAGTTCGGCGCTAATAGGTGGAGGCAATCCTGTCAGAGCCGGAGAAATAACCCTTGCTCATAGAGGAATTTTATTTTTAGATGAATTTCCTGAATTTCATAGAGATGTATTGGAAAGCTTGCGAGAACCATTAGAAAACGGAACAATAGCAATCCTAAGGGCTAAAGAAAGCTTGACCTTGCCTGCTCGTTTTACACTCGTTGCCGCTGCAAACCCTTGTCCCTGTGGCCATTATCAAGACCCTGTTAAAGCCTGCACTTGCAGCTACGCTCAAGTCGCTAAATACAGAAGAAAGCTTTCAGGACCATTGATTGATAGAATTGATATTTTTGCCAATGTTCCACAAGTAGAATTTGAAAGATTAGTTTCCCCTAATGAGGAAAATTCTAGTTTAGCGACAAAGAATAGAGTCGAGCAAGCACGTGAGATACAAAAACAAAGGTTTGCGACAACAAAAAATTTCGTTAATGCAGAAATGGACATTCCTCAAATTAAAAAATATTGCGAGATTGACGCTAAATCAAAAAACGCTCTAAAGCATTTTATTGATTCTGGAGAACTTTCTGCGCGCGGGTATCATCGCATTTTAAAAACAGCCAAAACCATTGCTGACCTAGATGGCTCAGAAAGCATTTCTTTTGACAACCTAACCGAAGCCTTGATGTACAGGACTAAAGAATCTTAGAACAAACAATACCGAAAAGACCTTGTAGAGACTCGGTCTCTACAAGGTCTTTTTTAGAGGGGAATACCCTCTGTAGAGACTCGGTCTCTACAGAGGCAATAACGGATTTATTTCTTCCAGCTAATTTTAGCTCCGAGCGCATAGTCAGATAAAAAGTTTTTTGC
>CAYNRO010000022.1:5646-7175 GCA_964399845.1 uncultured Candidatus Saccharibacteria bacterium
AGTGGATGAAGCCCTTGTGTTATTGTTCCTTCGCAAGGGAATATAAAATAAGATTGAGCCAAAGGAGTTAATGCAATGCTCGCAATCCTGGTAGGCATTTCTCCATTTGGAATTATTACAATATCTCCGATAAAAATATCTTCTTCGGATAAACTATTGAAATCAACTATTTCGTCAGCATCTCCCTTATAAATTTGAGCTATTCCGCTCAGGGTATCTCCGCCTTTGACAAAATGGATTGTTCCTGAAACTGGCAAAATAACTAACTTTTTCCCTGTGTTGATCGCTGAATTTCTATTTAAGTTATTGGCCCATAAAATCGTATCAAGAGAAACATTAAAATTTTCAGCAATAGAAGAAAGTGTGTCGCGTGGCTCTACTATATATTCAATAATTTCTATTCTTTCTTGAACTCCTGTGCCTGTTTCAACTCCTCCTAATATTGCGCCTAAAACTTTAGACGTTATTGTGGTTGGAGACGAAACTCCCTTTAAACTATTGCCCTGCACAATACTTATCTCTGGTGATTCTCGTAAAAAATTCCTGGCAGGTTCTGCAAATAATTTCTGAGAAGATGCCTGGACTAATTCTTCAGGACCAAGCTTGGAAAAAGAAAAATCCCTAAGGTGAAGGGATTGCGAAAATGAATTTAAGTTAAAAATTAGAACTCCTAACAAAAAAATAGCTATGGTTGATTTTAAATAAAAAGAAGGCTTTTTGCAAAGCTGCTTTAATTTCGAGAAAATTTTTGTAGAATGAGAGTCTTTGTTATTTTTAATAATATACATATTCTCTACTAAAGATATCGTACCTTGCTGAAAAACAAAGGTCAAGCAACTTTTCCACAATTGGGCGACCTTGGTCAAACCCTTGGTCAAGCCCTTGGTCAAGCCCTTGGTCAAGCTCGGGTCTTGACCAGCTTGGTCAAGCTCGGGTCTTGACCAGCTTGGTCAATGATAAATGATCAATGGTCAGTTTCTGTGTTAGAATACATTAATGGAATTAACTTCTATATCAAACATTAAGAGCCTGTTAAAAAAACACAACGCTGTTCCTTCTAAAAGATTTGGGCAAAATTTTTTAATAGACAAAAATATAATTAAGAAAATTTTGAACCAAGCCAAACTTGGTTCAAAAGATATTGTTTTGGAAATAGGCCCTGGCATTGGAACAATGACAAGAGAATTGGCGAAAAAAGCGCAAAAAATAATCGCAGTGGAAAAAGACCCTAAGATGATAGAAATATTAAAAGAAACAACGCAAGATTTTCAGAACATAGAAATAATCAACGCAGACATAATGAAATACGAGGTGCCAAAAATAAAATATCGAGACTATAAAGTAATTGCCAATTTGCCCTACTATATAACCTCTCCAGTAATTAGAAAATTATTGGAAACCGAAAACAAACCAAAAGAAATTATCTTAATGGTTCAGAAAGAAGTTGCCCAAAGAATTTGTGTTCTCCCGCCTAAAACAAATCTTTTGGCAATATCTGTTCAATTCTACGCAAAACCAAAAATCATTTC
>CAYNRO010000023.1:0-7049 GCA_964399845.1 uncultured Candidatus Saccharibacteria bacterium
GTTGCAAAAGGGTTTACGAACAAAAGCTCGCTTCGGCGGGCTTTTGTGGTTTATGTCGAGCATTGATTTTTGTTCATAAGATTGGTAGAATTAAATCGTGCGAATAAACTTAAATATTATCTAATTCAAGAACTTAATATGAAAATCACAGGTAAAAAATTATTTAGAATAACTTGGATTTTTCTAATATCTTTGGTGGTTTTAAGTATGTTAGCTTTTACTTTAGCACCTTTATTTTAAGGTTCTAGAGTTTCAGCAATTAAGGAATACTTGGAATAAGCCTTTTTTAGAATTGTTCTCTTCGAAAGGTGATTTTTTATGAAATATAGGATTAAGAAAAATAAAAAATCTAGCAGTAAACGAAATATAGTTTTACCAATACTATTGGGGTTATTGGCGTTAGCATTAATTGTTTTCTTAGCAGATATCAATATTAAAATGAAGAACAAAAGGAATGGGCTTGTTTCTCAATCTGAAATGCTTAAAAACGAAATCTTAAAGTTAGAAGAGGAAAAGAAAGAAATGGAAAATAGAATTTATAGGGCAGAAAGCAAGGAATATTTAGAAGAAGTAGCGCGCAACCAGCTTGGCTGGCAGATTCCAGGCGAAGAAGTTGTTGTAGTTACAAAAGATGGTCAAGAAAAGAATGAAGAAGAGCAAAACAAAGAGGCAGAAAGAAAAAGCTACTGGCAAGAGATTAAAGATTTTTTAAATCTCTAAAATTAGTTTATCTTGCGGGTGTAGCACAGTGGCAGTGCGCTTGCTTCCCAAGCAAGATAGGTGGGTTCGATTCCCATCATCCGCTTGAAGAAATTAAAATTGAATTTTCCGCAATTTTTGCTGAAGTAGCTCAAGGGTAGAGCAATGCTTTCGTAAAGCATAGGTTGTGAGTTCGATTCTCACCTTCAGCTTATTGAGTAATTATAAAAAAAATAACATTGAATTTATTCATAAATCTGATAAATTAGAATAAAAGCACATTATAACAATGGCCGAGACAGTTTTACAATTAAAAGAATTAGAAGAAAAGCTTTTTAGGCTTGAAAATGCGTTTGATATAAAGGAGAAAAAAGAAAAACTTGAAAGCTTGGAAAAAAAGATGCAAGCTCCAGATTTTTGGAAAGACAAAGATAGAGCAATAGAAATAAGCCAAGAGATAAGTCGGCTTAGCGAAGAAATAATTGGTTTCGATGTATTAAAAGAGGAATTCGCGAAAATAGAAAATCAGAAAGAAACAAAAGAATTCGAAAAAAAATTAAAAGAGACAGAGTTGCGTGTTTTTTTGTCAGGAAGGTATGACAAAAACAATGCTATTTTACAAATAATTAGTGGGGCAGGCGGAGTTGATGCACAGGATTGGGCAACTATGTTAGTTAGGATGTTCCAGAAATATTGCGACCGTAAAGGTTTTAAAATTAAAATTTTACACCAGTCTTTTGGGGAAGCAGGAGGGCCTGAAGGAAGGATAGGAACTAAATCTGCCACTTTGCAAATTAAAGGGTCCTATGCCTATGGTTTTCTAAAAAACGAATCGGGGGTTCATAGGTTGGTAAGACAATCTCCTTTTTCTGTAAAGAAATTACGACATACTTCTTTCGCGTTAGTAGAAGTTTTGCCAGAAATAGGCAAAAAAGAGCAAGAAGAAATTGAAATTAATCCTGAAGATTTAAGAGTAGAAACATTTCGTTCCTCTGGGCCTGGCGGGCAACACGTTAACCGTAGGGAATCAGCTGTCAGGATTACGCATTTGCCAAGCAAGATTGTGGTAAGTTCGCAATCAGAAAGGTTACAGGGCTTAAATAAAGCAGAGGCAATGAAAGTTTTATACGCAAAACTTTACCGCTTGAAAGAAGAAAAAAGAAAGGAAGAATTGAAAAAAATTAAAGGAAAAACAATTTCCGTTGGATGGGGGAATCAAATTAGATCTTACGTTCTGCACCCGTATAAATTAGTTAAAGATACTAGAACAGGAGCTGAGACATCAAATGCTGAAGAAGTTTTAAACGGAAATTTAGACCAATTCATTGAAGCTGAAATAACTATTGATCAATAATAATTAGTTTTTTTATTTATGTTTTATATCCAAAATGTTACTAAAATTTATCCTTCTAGAGCCAAGAACGAGAACATTGTTGCTTTGGATGATATTTCTTTCAAGATAAATGATAAAGAATTTGTTTCTATTGTTGGAAAATCAGGGGCTGGTAAAACAACCCTTTTAAAATTAATTTTAGCAGAAGAACAACCCACAACAGGGAATATCTTTTTTAAAGATCAAGATATTCAAAAAACAAAAAAATCAAAAATCTTAGACCTAAGACGTAAGATAGGAATAGTTTTTCAGGATTATAAATTGTTTCCATCGAAGACAGTCTATGAAAATATTTCCTATGTTATGGAAGTGATGGGTGCAACCGACGACGAGATAGCGCGTGATGTTTCTCAAGTATTAGAATTAGTGGGATTGACAAAGAGAGCGCACAATTTTCCAGAAGAACTTTCAGGAGGAGAACAGCAAAGAACAGCCATAGCAAGGGCTGTTATCCATCGTCCAGAAATTGTTTTAGCTGACGAGCCAACAGGCAATCTTGACCCTTATAATTCTTTTGACATTATGCAACTTTTAATAAAAATTTATGAACTTGGGACGACTGTTGTTTTGGCAACACATGACAAAGAATTGATTAATAGCTTGGGCAAAAAAGTAATTACCCTTGATCAAGGAAAGTTAATCAAGGAAGAAGAAAGAGGCCGCTTCATATTATAATTATAACTTCTTATCTAAATATTTTAACAAATACATAAATAAATATGTTAACTTCATTCAAAAGAATAACCCGAGCAGGTTTTAAAAATTTCTATAGAAATGGTCTTCTGAGCGCTACGACAATTTTTATCGTTGTAATAGTTATCTTTTTAGTTACAATGCTTTTCCTTTTTAATTCAGTTTTTAGTGTTTTGATTTCAAACATTCAAGACAAAGTTGACATGTCTATTTATTTTAAAGAGAATGTTGCAACCGAAAATATTTTAGAGGCAAAATCCCAGCTTACAGAAATTCCAGAAGTAAAAGAAGTTAAATATATTTCAAAAGAAGAAGCGTTTACAGCATTTGTTGAGAAACATAAAGACGATCCTATTTTAATAGAATCTTTAGATGAAGTTGGCAGGAACCCTTTTCTACCTTCTCTGGGCGTTAAGGCGCAACAAGCTTCTGAATATCAAGAAGTTGTAAACTTTTTGGAAAGTAGTTCATTTAACGATTTAATCGAAAAGGTTGATTATTATGAAAGGAAACCTGTAATCGATAAGGTTTTTTCAATAACTTCGAGTATTAATAGAACAGGTGCTTTCGCGAGTATAATTTTAGGCATAATCGCTATTCTCATTGTTTTTAATACCATTAGAATTGCAATCTATAGTTCCAATAAAGAAATTTCAACCATGAAATTAGTTGGAGCATCTAATTGGTTTATCCAAGGTCCATTTTTGATTCAAGGAATTTTAGTTGGTATCTTCTCAACCATAATCACGTTTTTAGTAACTTTTGCTGTTTGCTATGGCCTTGACCCAAAAATCAATGCAATCGTTTCTGATGTAAGGATTTTCAATATTTTTACTTACAATTTCTGGACAATATTGCTAATTCAAATTACTGCTGGGATAAGCTTAGGAATAATTCCAACTATGATTGCCGTAAGAAAATATCTAAAAATTTAATCTAAGATTTTTAAAAACAATTTTGTCAGATTAACTATAACGATTTTTGATAGATAAAAATATGAAAAAGAGAATACTAATTTTAGCTTTGACTATATTGATTATTGTGTTAGGAGCTACAATAAATTTTTTGATACAGAAAGAAAAGCCAAGAGAAACGCAAGAATCAAATAAAGATAAGTATGAATACCTTTTGGTTTCTAAAAGCCCTAAACTTGAAGGTATAGACATTGAGTCAATCATTGAATACGAAGATCATTATATTCTAGGTGTACATTATCCAATTACCGAGAATAAAGAAATAAATAAAGTTATTAGCGAATTCGTTCAAGGGCATATGAATGAATTCAAAGGAAGTGCTAAAGAATTTTTTGAAGGACCGCCTCCGCCTGGTGGTTTTTCTTCCTGGAAGTACGAACTCAACATTGATTACGAAGTTAATCGTCCCTCCAAAGATTTTGTTTGTTTTAAGTTTAATATTAATCTCTTTACTGGTGGAGGCGGGATTCAATTTATTGAAACTTTTTCATTTAATCTTGAAACAGGCAAAGAACTTATCCTGAAAGATGTGTTTGAAGAAAAATCTGATTATTTAAATCTTATTTCGGAATTATCAATAAAGCAGCTGACCGAAAAACTCTTTGACAGTGGAAAGGTTGAAAAAACTCCTTTTGCCGAAGATTGGATAAAAGAAGGAGCTGGTCCAACTGAAGAAAATTTTAGAAATTTTAGCTTAAAAGATAAATCGACCATATTTTATTTTGAAAAATATCAAGTGGTAGCTGGGGCATTTGGGCAACAACAGGTAGAAATTTCATTTGACCATTTAAAAGAAGTATTAAATCCAGAAATTACAAAAAATCCAATAGAAACCGAGAAGCCGGGTGAAGTTATTTTACCGGAAAAGCCACCTAATGTTGAGATTGGAGGCGCTAAAATGGTAGCACTTACTTTCGACGATGGACCTCATCCTATAAATACGCCTTTGATTCTCGAAGAGTTAAAAAAAAGGAATGCGGTAGCAACATTTTTCGTTGTCGGCAATAGGGTACAATACTATCCCGAGGTTCTCGCGCAGATTATAGCCGAAGGAAGCGAAATAGGTAACCATACCTGGAGCCACAAACAGTTAACAACCTTGTCGCCAGAAGGCATAAAAAAGCAAGTGAATGATACCCAAGAAGTGGTAAAAAGTGTAGTAGGCATAACCCCAAAGATATTTCGCACTCCATACGGAGAGGTCGGCGAACTTGTTGCTCAAAATGTTGGCTTGCCAATTATTCTATGGTCTGTTGACACTGAGGACTGGAAGAACAAAGATAGTGAGATAATTGTTACCCATATTATTACAGAAACTGACGACGGAGAGATTGTATTACAGCACGATTTATATCTTTGGAGCGTCGAAGCAGTGGGACCAGCCCTCGACGATCTTATTGGTAAGGGATATAAATTTGTAACAGTTAGTCAACTGCTTGGGTTTACTGATGATCCGACTAAATCTATACCGGGAAAAGTGTTTCGTTTTCAATAGTTGTTCACCAAGCAGATTCGAATGGACTCTATCGTGCGGAGCCAAGATTTATTAAATTTTTATGTTTTGTAGAAGCCGTAATAAAAAGTAAAAATGCAACGTTCGCAAAGGAAGTCGGAAAATTGGCATCTATGGATAAAATAGTTATTACTAAGCAATTTTAAAAAATTCCTTTTCAGAGTTGCGGGATCGTTTAATGGTAGGACGATAGATTCTGGCTCTATTAATCTAGGTTCGAATCCTAGTCCCGCAGCTCTGTAAAGGAGTGGGTATAAACTATCTATGATTGAATATCTAACATTAGAACAATTTAAAAAACTGAAAGAAGAACTAAATCGTCTGAAAACAACAGAAACGCAAGAAATATCAAAGCTTATTAAGCGCGCTGCTTCGTTTGGCGATTTATCGGAAAATTCTGCCTATACTGACGCAAAAGAACGGCAAGCATTTTTACAGGGCAAGATTTCAGAATTAGAAGCAATAATTAGTAATGTTAAGATTATTGAAAAAAAGCAGAGCAACAAAGTTCAAGTTGGTTCAACCATTACAATTTTGATCAATGGCGAAAAAAGTAAAATTAACATTGTTGGTTCGAGCCAAGCTAATCCTACAAAAGGGAATATTTCGAATGAATCACCTTTGGGCAAGGCTATCCTAGACAAGTCAGTCGGGGATATTGTAAAAATTAGAACCGAAGCAGGAGAAGAATTTAGTTATAAAATAGACGCAATAGACTGAACAATCAAGAGTTTGAAGAAATTGTCAAAGAGGGGATCGATGCAATTCCAAAAAGGTTTAGAAAGAAGCCTTTTTTGTTTACAAAACTTTATATAGTTTCTATATTTGACAAGCTTTATAAAGTTTTGTAATATAGGAATATATGAAAATAAGAGATAGATTAATAATTATTAAAAATCTCTCGGGATTAAGTCAAGAAAAACTTGCCAAAGAACTTGGCGTGTCTTTTGCTACATTCAATAGTTGGATTAATGGAAGATCGAAACCTCGCAGAAAAGCAGAAGAGAACATAAACAATCTTTATTTTGTAAATACAGGACAGAAAGAGATTTTAGAAGATCCTCTAAAGGCAAAGAAATTTATAATTTCCGATAAATCTAAAAAACATAAAAATATATTAAAAGAGATTTTAGCAAATTCTGACACCTATGATCAATTTTTACTTTCATTAACTTATAACTCTAACAAGATAGAGGGTAGCACTTTAACCGAAGGTGAGACAATGGCAATTATGTTTGAAAATGTTTCATTGCCGAATAAAGATATTATTGAACATTTGGAAGTTAAAAATCATCAAGCTGCTTTAGAGTATTTATTTAAATGTCTTTTAGTTCCCTCGTTTAAAATAGATGAAACGTTTATTTTGAAATTACATGGTATCTTAATGAATAGCATAAAAGATGATGCAGGTTCTTATAGAAATCATAATGTGCGTATTGTTGGAAGTTATGTACCAACAGCTAATTATCTGAAACTGCCCAAATTAATGAAAGAAATGATAAAAGATATAAATTTAGAAAATGACAATATTATTGCTCATATCGCCAAGACTCACAGTCGTTTTGAACAAATTCATCCTTTTTCTGATGGTAATGGCAGGATAGGACGTTTACTTATGAACGCAATGTTATTAAAAGGCAATTTGCCACCTGCCGTAATAAAACAAAAAAAGAAACGTTTCTATAATAATTCTCTAAAAAAAGCACAGCTTAAAGAGGATTTTATTCCATTGGAAGACCTTCTTTGCGACGCAGCGATAGAGGGTTTAAAAATTTTG
>CAYNRO010000024.1:0-6877 GCA_964399845.1 uncultured Candidatus Saccharibacteria bacterium
ATTGATCAGTTATGGTCTGACCTGGTTCTTTGCTAATCAGGTGTAAGTGCAAGTGATCCACAACTTGACCTCCTCCTTTCCCGACATTAATTATTAATTTATAATTCTGTGCCAACCCCTTTTCTTTTGCTATTTTTTTAGCGACTAAGAACATTTTTCCTATTAATTCTTGGTCTTGATCCTCGATATGATCTATGGAAACAATATGTTTTTTAGGAATAATCAGAAGATGGACTGAAGACATTGGGCTAATATCTTTAAATGCCAGAACATCGCTGTCCTCATAGACAATATCAGCTTTTTCTTCTTTATTTGCAATTTTACAAAAAATACAATCTTCCATAATAATCAATAGTCAATAATAAAGTTTTACGATGATTTCTTGAGCTTTTTCTTCATTTCTTTGACAACTTCATTCAATCCCACTATTTCTTGTTTGCCTGAATCCATATTCCTAATTATAATTTTATCCTGAACTACCTCCTGTTGACCAAGAATTAAAGTATATTTTACGCCGATTCTATCTGCTCTATTTAATTGAACCTTCAGAGAGTCTTTTCCAAAAGATTCTGTAATTTTTAATCCTGCTTTTCTGAAATCTTCAAATAATTTTAGACTTTTTTTCTTGGCTAAAACACCCAGTTGAGACAAAAATATCTCTGGTTGAGCAGGGTTAGGAAGTTTTATTTCTTGAGCTTTCATTAAATTCACGATTCTTTCTATTCCAGCAGCTCCACCGCAAGCAGGAGTGTCTTTTCCTCTCAGGATTTTTACTAGTTTATCATATCTTCCTCCTCCGAGTAAAGAGCTTTTAGATCCTTGGCTATTTTCGAAAATTTCAAAAACAGTTCTGGTATAATAATCCAAGCCTCTCACCAGATAAGGGTTAAGATTGTAAGGTATTTCTATTTCGTCTAAAAACTCCAAAACCTCTTTAAAGTGTTTATGACATTCTTCGCAAAGATGGTCAATGATTTGCGGGGCTTCGTTTATTACTTCTTGGCATTTCTCTTTTTTGCAATCTAAAATTCTGAAAATATTTTCTTTAATTCTTTTTTTACAATCAGCGCATAAAAAATCTTCTTTTGGTTTTAAATAGCTTCTCAGAAGCTTCTTGTAATACGGGCGACACTTTTCGTCTCCAATACTATTAACTTCTATGGTTAAATCTTTTAGCTTAAGTTCGTTTAGGATATTGTAAAAAATTTGAATAATTTGGGCATCTACTATGGGGCTTTGTTCTCCAAAGATTTCAAAACCAAATTGCCAAAATTGTCTATATCTATCTGCCTGAGGATGTTCATAACGAAAAAATGGACCAAAATACCAAAGTTTTAATGGCTGTGGCCTTGTGTTCATACCATTTTCGATATAGGCCCTGACAACCGAAGCTGTTCCTTCTGGCCTAAGGCACAAAGAATCTCCGCCTTTTGTTTTGAGCTGATACATCTGCTTTTGTGCAATGTCTGTTGTCAGCCCAACCCCTCCTGAAAAAAGTTCTTCATTCTCAAGAATTGGAGTGTCAATTTTTCCAAATCCATAAAAATCAGCAATATCCGAAACTACATCGTAAATTTTTTTGAAATATTTCTGATCTTCTGGTAGAATATCATGCATTCCCGTTGGAGCTTGAAATCTTGATTTTTTCATATGATAACAATGATTTTTAATAAGATGGTGTGTTGAACTTTTCAATATCGTCCAGAGGCCAAGCTCTCAAAAAGACCTTGCCAATGATTTCTTCTTCATTTAAAACTCCGAATATCCTAGAATCTTTTGAAAAAGGTCTATTGTCTCCCAAAACGAAATATTCATCTTCGTTCAATGTTGCTAAAATATTTCCAGATGTTTTTAACGAAAAAGGAATATAGTCAGATTCGTCTAAAATTTGTCTTTCATTATCTTTATAAATTGAAATTTTTCCTTCTTTGATCTCCACGGTTTCTCCGGGCAACCCGATAACCCTTTTAATTAAACGATTTTTAGCAAGTCCCTGAATAGACGTTTCTGTATAATTAAAAATTATAATCTCTCCCCTTGCAGGACTCCTAAAGCGGTAAGAAAGCTCGTCAACAATCAGATAATCTCCATCTCCAAAGTTAGGAGCCATTGACTCCCCTTTTACTAAAAACGGCTGAAATAAAAAATACCTAATCGGCATTACTATTGCCAAGGCAATAAGAGCTATTTTGAAAACTTCCCAAAGAAAAAATAATGTTTTTCTCATAATATTTCTTGCATTCTAACAAGTTTTTTCTGTTTTAGCAAGAGAAGTGATATAATATAATCATCTTAATGCGTTTATATGATTTTAATTATTGGCCTCGGTAATCCAGGCGAAAAATATAAGAATACAAGGCATAATATTGGATTTCGGATTATTGATAAATTCTCAAAAAGGAATAATTTCCCTGAATTTGAGATATCTCAAAAATTTAAATCTTTAATTACGGAGAAAACTCTTTCACATAAAAAAATAATAATCGCAAAACCGCAGACGTTTATGAATGAATCTGGAAAAGCGGTCCGAAAAATAATCAATTACCGACTGCCAATTGTTAATAAAACTTCAATTAATAAATTTTCGAACGAAAATTTAATTATTATCCACGACGATATAGATATCGTGCTTGGCAAAATTCGTATTTCTCAAGAGAAAAACTCTGCCGGACACAAAGGGATAGAATCTATAATAAAAGAAATTGGAACAAAAAACTTTACAAGATTTAGAGTCGGCATCAAAACAGCGAGCAGCGAACAGCGAACAGCGAACAATATAGATGTTGAGAAATTTGTTATACAGAAGTTTCGCAAAGACGAGGAAGAAATCATAGGGGGCGTAATTGAAAAAACAATTGACGCGATAGCAATGTATTTAGAACAAGGCATTGATAAAACAATGAATCAGTACAATTCGAAAATTTAAGATTATGCAAGAAAGTATAAACAAAATAACAATCAAGGATAAAAATTATCCACAATTGTTAAAGAAGATTAAAAAAGCTCCAAAAATACTTTATTATAAAGGAAAGATATATCCGAATGAAATCTGTTTTGCAATTGTTGGAACAAGAAGATTTTCCTCCTATGGCAAAGAAACAACAATAAAAATCGCCAGAGAACTATCAGAATCCAATGTTATTATTGTCAGCGGATTAGCACCGGGAGTTGATACCTTTGCGCACACAACAGCGGTTGAGCAGAAAAAAAGAACAATTGCAGTACTTGGCACTGGATTAGACAGAAAAAGCATTTACCCAAAAGAAAATATTCAATTATCTGAAAAAATACTTGAAGCAGGTGGTTGCCTTATATCAGAATATCCTCCTGGGACTTCTGGCAGTCGCTTTACTTTTCCTGAAAGAAATCGTATCATTTCAGGATTATCACAAGGTGTTTTGGTAGTTGAAGCCAAAATAAAAAGTGGCTCTTTGATTACAGCCAATTATGGTTTTACTCAAAACAGAAAAGTCTT
Source organism: uncultured Candidatus Saccharibacteria bacterium (assembly GCA_964399845.1). GTDB lineage: Bacteria > Patescibacteriota > Minisyncoccia > Minisyncoccales > GWA2-38-27 > CAYXZK01. Next base: position 3,476 of record CAYNRO010000024.1, read on the forward strand.
TGCAATACCAGGCCCTATTTATGCCCTAAACTCCCAAGGTCCTCATTTCTTAATTAAGAAAGGCGCCAAATTAGTTGACAATGCCAACGATGTCTTGCAAGAATTAGATTTACCCACTTTAGAACAAATTCACAATAAGGCCCAAGAAGCTGAAAACCTTGAGCAAAGATTAATTCTAAACATCTTACAACAAGAAGCATTAGAAATTGACGAAATCATTGCAAAAACAAAATTAAATCCAGCCATAACGGCCAGCACGATTACTATTTTAGAGATGAAAGAAAAAATTAAAAATTTAGGCGGAAATAAATACGCCCTCTGGCAAAACAATAATCAATGATAAATAATCTCCCCCCCCTTCCCGAAGTCAGTCTTCCACGACCACGTGGAAGTCTGACTTCTATAGCGATCAATGATAAATGATAAATGATCAATGATCAGTGATAAATGATCAGTAATCAATAACTTTTTTTATGAAACTTATTATAGTAGAAAGTCCAACAAAAGCTAAAACTATTGAAAAATTCTTAGGTTCAAAATATTCTGTTCTCTCCTCTTTCGGACATACCCGCGACTTGCCAAAAAGCGAAATTGGCATTGATTTTGAGAACAATCTCAAGCCAAAATACATTATTCCTCTAAAGGCCAGAAAAATTGTGCGTGCCCTAAAAGACAAAGCCAAAAAAGCCGAAACCATTATACTCGCAAGCGATGAAGACAGAGAAGGAGAAGCAATCGCCTGGCATCTTATTCAGACCTTAGAATTAGATAAAATCGATAAACAAAACGGAAAAAAGAAAAATTATCAAAGAATTGCTTTTCATGAAATTACTAAAACAGCTATTGAGCAAGCCCTGAAAAATCCTAGAGAGATTAATCAAGATTTAGTTGATGCGCAACAAGCCCGAAGAGTTTTAGATAGAATTGTTGGATACAAGCTCTCGCCATTTTTATGGAAAAAAGTAGCCCGAAAATTATCTGCAGGTAGAGTTCAGTCTATTGTGGTCAGACTGATTGCTGACAGAGAGCAGGAAATTAAAGATTTTAGGCCAATAGAATATTGGAGCATTGAAGCTTTGCTCAAAAAACAAAAAAATATTCAAACTAAAATTGATGGCATTGAATTGATTACCTTGCTTGTAAAGGAAAATGACAAAACCATATCAAAATTTGATATCAAAGACAAAAAACAAGCAGATAAAATTCTGAAAGATTTAAACAACTCTGAATACAAAATTAAAAGTATTGAAAAAAAAGAAGTCAGAAGAAGCCCTCTGCCACCTTTCACAACAAGCACGCTACAGCAAGAAGCTTGGAAAAAATTAAGATTTCCCGCCAGATTCACGATGGGCGTTGCTCAAAAATTATACGAAAAAGGATTTATCACTTACCATAGAACAGATTCCCTGAATCTTTCGAAACAATCTTTATTTGCTGTAAAAGAATTTATTGAAAAAGATTTTGGTAAAAAATATTGGGCTGGTTTTTTTAGAAAATACAAAGTAAAAGCAAGAGCCCAAGAAGCCCATGAAGCAATTAGGCCAACTTTCCCAGACAGAGCTCCAGATGAGTTGAAAGCCAAATCAAAATTAGATAATAATCAATACAAGCTCTATGATCTTATCTGGCGCAGATTTGTTGCGTGTCAAATGGCTCAAGCTATTTTTGATTCTACGAGTATAGAGATTGAAGCAACGAGCACTGCAAAAGAATTAACAGATAAGTATATTTTTAAAGCCAATGGGCAAATGTTAAAATTTGATGGATTTCTAAAAATCTACCCTATTAAATTTAAAGAAAATGAACTACCATTGTTAGAAGAAAAAGAAATTTTGAAATTAATAAAACTTTCATCGTTAGAGCATTTCACGCAACCGCCTTCAAGGTATAACGAAGCAACCTTGATAAAGACATTGGAAGAAAATGGAATTGGCAGGCCATCAACCTATGCCCCTGTATTATCAACCGTTCAAACAAGAAATTATATTGAAAAAGACGAACAGAAAAAATTCAAACCCACTGAAATAGGATTAATCGTTAATGATATGTTAGTAAAACATTTTCCAAAAATAGTAGATATTAAATTTACAGCCAATATGGAAGAAGATTTAGACAAAATCGCTTCAGGTGAGCAAAAGTGGGTGAAAGTTTGTGAAGCTTTTTACAAACCATTTGAAAAAAATCTTGAAGCAAAATACAAAGAAGTTGAGAAAAAAGATGTTACAGATGAACCAACTAATAAAAAATGCCCCAAATGTGGAGCCCCTCTGTTGATTAAATTAGGCAAGTTTGGAAAATTTTATGCTTGCTCTAAATTTCCTAAATGCAGATACACTGAATCGTTAGAAGATAAATCCTTAAAGATAAAATGCCCGAAATGTAATAAAGGCAATGTTGTTGAAAAAAGAACAAAAAAAGGGAAAATATTTTACGCCTGCGATCAATTTCCAAAATGTGACTTCGCCTTATGGGATAAACCAACAGGCGAAAAATGCCCTGAATGCGGTTCCCTATTAGTTCAAAAAGGAAAGAAGACAAAATGTTCTAACAAAGATTGTGTTTTTGAAAAAAAAGTGGCAAAATAGCGATATTAAATTGCCGTGGTGGCGGAATTGGTTTACGCGTACGACTCAAAATCGTATAGGAGCAATCCTGTGTGGGTTCGAGTCCCACCCGCGGCACATAAATCTTTAAAGAAAATTTTACGAAAGTCGAAAATAACTAATGGCATGAAATTAATAAAATAAAATAACTTTTCATTATGGAAAAATTAAACCCTAAGGCAGTCTGGATATTCTTTTTTCGTTTTTTGGGAATTGGACTATTTTTAACTTTAACGCTGGGATGGTCTGTTATAACAATTACAGATATCGTTGAATTTGCTTTTAGTTGGTGGATGATAATCCTTTTGGCTGTTATCTGGCTCTGCGGTAGTTATATGTGGGCCAAATTGTCTTACGACAACTATAAATTTGAGATAGGAGAAGAAGTCTTTAAAAAAGAGCAGGGAGTAATTTGGAAAAAATATATTTCCATCCCCTATGGCAGAATCCAAAATATAGATATTCATCGCGGAATACTCGCTCGGATTTTAGGTTTGAGCGACCTTATGATTCAAACTGCAGGCTACACCGGAGGACACCAAGGAGGCGGTTTTGGGAAAAGAGAGCCTGAAGGCAGATTGCCTGCTATTTCTCAGGCAAGGGCTGAAGAAATAAGAGAAGAATTGATAAAAAGAGCTAAAGAAGCAAAACCAGGCATATAAAATAGATTTGCCAGATTACTAAGGATGTTGAATTTCTTTGAGAGTTGAAATCTGTTTTTGACTCTCAAGAAATTTATCCTAAAAAAATTCGAAATTACCAAAAATGGGGCAGACTCTACCTAACTCGCGGCACATAA
>CAYNRO010000025.1:0-3529 GCA_964399845.1 uncultured Candidatus Saccharibacteria bacterium
TCAAAAGCAGCTTCTTTGCTAGAAGCTTCAACTACTCCTGACTGGACCTCTCCTGTCTTTGATCTACTTTGATAATTATATTTCATCTAAACTTTTGCTTAAATGTTAAAATGTTAAAATGTCTTCTATCTACGGACTAAATTTTTTAATTCGGTTGGGCTTGAAGAATAATTCAAAGCTGTTTCCAATCCAATCTCTTTTGCCCTAATTAAATTTGATAAATATCTATTTAAAGATATCATACCAAGCTCAGCTGAAGTTTCAATAACCATTGGTATCTCATAAATTTTATTCTCTCTAATCAAATTAGAAACAGCCGGAGTATTCATCATTATTTCGCAGGCAGGAATAAGCCCTCCTCTAATTCTTGGAATTAATCTTTGAGAAACTACTCCCAGGAGCGAACCAGAAAGCTGGGACCTAATTTGCGATTGTTGATTTCCTGGAAAAGCGTCAACGATTCTATGTATTGTTTGAGCCGCTGAATTTGTATGCAGTGTTGCCAATACCAGATGCCCTGTTTCAGCTGCTGTAATAGCTGTTGATATGGTTTCAGGCCCTCTCATCTCTCCTACCATAATTACATCAGGGTCTTGACGAAAAGTGGATTTTAACGCTTTCGTAAAGCTTAAAGTATCTCTAAATAATTCTCTTTGATGGACAATAGAACGATCATCTTTAAAAATATATTCTATTGGGTCTTCAATGGTAATAATATGGTCTGCTCTAATATGATTTATTTCGTCAATCAGGGCAGCTAAAGTTGTTGATTTGCCTTGACTTGATGCCCCTGTGACTAATATAAACCCTTGATTGTGTCTAATAAATTCATGCAAAATAGGCGGAAGACCTAATTCCTGAATAGTCCTTATTTTACTTGGAATTAAGCGTAGAGCGCAGGAAATTTCTTCTTCCTCAAAAAAAACATTAACCCTAAATCTAACATTTCCCCTAAAGCTATAAGAAAAATCAACAGATTTTTCGCTAATAAGTCTTTTCTGTTGCTCTTCATTCATTAGCGCAAAGGCAAGTCCGCGCGCATCTTCTCTTGAAATATTTTTCATCCTAGTCAATGGCATTAATTTGCCTGATATTCTTAGAATAGGCGGACGACCCACTGAAATATGCAAATCCGACGCTTTCTCTGTAAAAGCTCTGTCAAGAAGAATTTCTAATTTTGGAAAATAATCCATAGTATTATAGTTTAATTGATTAATGATAAATATCTCCCTCCCCCGAAGTCAGTCTTCCACGACCACGTGGAAGTCTGACTTCTATAATTATTGATTAATAATAATTGACAAATGATATCTTCATCTAAGGGCTTTTTTAACTTCTTCCACCACTTGACTCGGAGTATTATCAGCTTTGATTAAATATTTCTCTGCCCCAAGCTTGATACCTTCCTTTATTTCATCTTTCTGCCCAAGATTGGAAAGGATAATCACTTTTATCCCATCGTATTCGCGATTTGCTTTAATCTCTTTTAAAATATCTATTCCGCAAATACTTGGTAGCACAACATCTAAAAGTATAACATCGGGCATCTTTTCTTTTATTTTGGCAAAGCACTGGTCGTGATTGATGGCTGTTCTGATTAAAAATCCGGCTTCCTCTAGCTTAATCGTATAAATTTCTGTCAAAAACGAGTCATCTTCAACTAATAAAATTGATTCTTTCATATTGATATCTTTTGTTTTTCCACACAAAACAAATTAATCTTCTTCCTTGGGCGCGCCAGTGTTTGTTTTTGGACACACTCTTAAAATTTCTTCAATGGAAGTAAATCCATCTAAAACTTTTAATATTCCATCTTGTCTCATTGTAACCATTTCCTGTTTTTCGGCTTCTTTCTGGATTTCTATTTCAGACGGTTCCCTTACAACCACTCTAGCCAAAGAATCAGTCATTTTCAAAACTTCAAAAACTCCAATACGTCCAGAATAGCCTGTTTGATTACATTTTTTACAGCCAACTGCTTGATAAATATATATTTCGGACTGGTTTGTTTTTTTTCTCGCACTTGCAGGAATTTTTTTTAATTCTTCTGAAATTAAATTTTTGATTTTTCCAGTAGCTTTAATTTTTTTCTTACAATAGGGACAAAGTTTTCTTGCTAATCTTTGTCCAATAGCAACATTTAATGTAAACGGAAGTAAAAATTGGTCTATCCCCATATCAAGCAAACGAGGAATTACCCCCAGGGCATTTGTTGTATGCAAGGTAGATAAAACAAGATGGCCTGTTAACGCGGCATGTATTGCCAACGAAGCTGTTTCTGCGTCTCGAATCTCTCCTACCATAATTATATCAGGGTCCTGCCTAACCATATGCCTAAGACCACTTGCAAAATTATAATTAATATCAGCCCTTACTTGCGACTGATTTACTCCCTCAACAATATATTCGACCGGATCTTCCAATGTCATTATATTCACACCTTCCTTGTTCAGAACACCTAAAACAGCATAAAGACTTGTTGTTTTTCCAGAACCAGTTGGCCCTGTTGATAAAATCATTCCAAAAGGATTTTTTATCGCTTCCTCTAATATTTTAAGATTCTTGCCGTTTATTCCTAAATCTTTAAATGTTATTTTTCTTTGATTTGGGTCAAGTATTCTGATTACTACTTTCTCACCCAAAACAGTTGGCAAAGTAGAAACACGAAAATCAACAACCCTGCCTCTGATTTTAGTTGAAAACCGACCATCTTGTGGAATACGCGTTTCGTCTATTTTTAGAGTAGATAGAATTTTTATTCTTGCTACAACTGACGGCAAAACTTTAAACGGAAGGAAAATGCTAGAATGCAATACCCCGTCTAATCTAAATCTTACTCTTACTTTATCTTTTACAGGTTCAATATGTATATCTGAAGCTCCACCTTCAACCGCATGTTTTAATATAACAGCCACTACTTTTGAAATAGGGGCATCTTCCACCATTTTCTTGAAGGCTGCTTCTTTTGTTACTTTGGTTTCAGCGCTTTCGTCTTTAAGCTCTGTTTCCAGCTCTTCCAATGCTCCTGTCACCTCTTTTTTCAAAGTGCGATATTTCTTTAGGGTTTTGTTAAAATCGGTTAAAGTGATTAAAAAAACCTTATATTTAAAATGATTCTGGCGCGCCAAAAACTCTAACGCTTCTCTTGCCTTTAAATCTTCTGGAAAAACCATTCCCAACTCCAAAAAACCATCTTTCTTTCTCAATGGAACCATCTTGTAATACCTTGAAGATTCCTCTGGAACTGTTTCCAAAATACCCAAAGAAATATCCTCAACATCAATTTCTTTCAACGGTATATTCAGGCTTTTACTTTTCAGGTCAAATAAAAGCTCTTCAGAAGCAATCCCTTTTTTAAGGAGTATCTCTTCCTCTCTTTCGGTTGATGCTTTGATTTCGTATTCTAATGCGACAGCTCTGGTTTTATCTAATATTCCTTTTTTTACTAATTGCTGTATTAAAGTCATTTAAGCATAGATTAAGTTGGCCTAGACTAATCAGAAACGATCAATCATCAATGATCAATAAT